>JBQTKE010000066.1:0-3878 GCA_052386435.1 Myxococcaceae bacterium | reverse complement strand
GAACTACTGCACCGGCGCCACGTACAACCTCGCGGCGAAGTGCGCCGCGGGGATGGTGTGCAATCGCAACGGCTGCGCGCCGCCGACGCCGCTTACGTTGCCTGACGGTGGATTGCTCCTCCCGGATGGCGGTACGGGCAACCACACCACGACCGGGGCAGGCTGCTGTTCGGGTGCACCAGAGGCGTTCAGCATGGTGGCGCTCGCCGCGGGTCTGCTCGCGCTCGCCGCACGGGGCCGCCGTCGCCACGACTAACAGGCTCAACGACATCGCTGGTTCTTCCCAAGTCCGTTCGGTTGTAGCCGGTAGTACTGGTTGAGGTCGAAGTAGTCGAAGGAGCCACGCTGCCCCTCCACCGACGAAGCGCTGATCCGCGCAAGCCAGGTGCGGTCCTCTCGGGCACTTCTGCTTGGAGCTCCTGGGGGAAGGGGTGGTCCCTGGTCCCCGGTGATCCCGGTGAATTGGTCCCAAAGCTGGCCGCTGGTGACATGCGCAATGAAGACCGTGAAATGGCATGACCTGGAGGAGAAGGCGCTGGTCCAGGCGAAGAAGCTGAAGGAGATCAAAGCGCGCGCGAAGCGGAAGTCGCTCGAGCTTGAGAAGCGACCTCAGTTCAGGATCTCGAGCGCGACGCACGCGAATCCATTCCGACAGCCGACCGTGGGGTGCCTTTCAATCGGAGCTCATTCTGGAGCTGGTGGGTCTGCATGGAGGGAGAAGCCCCAGCACCGCCACCCGCCGACGCGCTTTGCGCGGCTCAATCAACGCGGGCGGTGATCTCTCGCCATGCTTCCCAGCGCGGCGGCCCAGCCCTTCTCGTTCAGATCCAACCCGGGCACAGCGAAGGCTCGTACTCCGAGAGTCCGCTGGGTGGTCGGATCCACGTACGCGGCGGCCCACATGCCGTCGATGAGCATGCCGTAATACTGATAGAGGGCCGGGCCTGGGAGCGCGCATTGGTACAGCTCTTCTCCACTCGCCGAGATCTCGCGCAGGACAAAGTCGCGGTTCTCCGGCGCGCAGCGCCCCTTGCTCTGCGAGAAGAGAATGGATCCGCGGTTGGTCAGCAGCGTGTTGGTGATGGTGGTGCCGCCGAAGCCCGCTCCGACGATCTCCTTGGTCCACTCGCCCTTCGCGGTGGCGGGATCGTACTTGGTGAGAATGAGCTTGTTGATGAGCTCCGACGCCATGGGCGCGCCGCACTGAGGAACGATGAGATCCTCCGCGGTGACATAGAAGCCCGCTCCCAGCGTGAGTCGCGGATAGCCGACCGTGTCTCCGAGCGTCACCTTGCCCACTGTCTTGCCAGTGGCCGTGTCCGAGAGCGCTTGATTCCAGTGATAAATGCGCCCGCCATACACCGCTGCGGGATGATCAAATCCGTTTGGTTTGCGCCAGCGTTGGACACCTTGGGGTGTGAACGCGAAGAACTCACGGAGGTAAGGCGACTGCTGCACCGTCCCTAGATACAGATTGCTCATCTCATCAACGAGCATCTCCGCGATCTGCAACTTATCCAGTCGCGTCTTCCACTTGAGCTCACCGGTGTAGAGGTCCAGCGCGAAGAGCCACGTGCCAACGCGCACGTACTGCGAATCAGAACCGCTTCCGTTCGAAGACACTTCCAACGCAACAACCGCCGTGCCGGGCAGGCCGCGGCTTAAGTGGATCACGTAGCCGTAGTAACCAACACCCGCGACCGGCGGGAGCTCCGCGGTGGCGTCATTCAAAAGCTCGCGCTTCCACAGCGGCGCACCTCCGAAACCTTGCAGCGCTTGAACACCGGAGCCGGTGTCAACAAGCAGCGTCCCGTCGAGATACACCATGCCTTCCAGCACGCACTGCCCCAGCGTGGGCACTCGATAGCGCGGCAACCCATCGCGCGTGACCGAAACCAGCTCGACGAGATTGTTCGCGCACTCGCGCCAGTACACGTTCCCTTGCGGATCCGCGATCGAGTCGAACAACAGCGAGTAGCCCGGGCGCACCGGCACATCCCACAGCGGGATCATCACGGAAGGCGCAGGACGGTCGCATGTCTTCGCAGCGGTGCAGACGCCGCGCTTCTGACACGGCGTTAGGTCACCACAGGCAGAACCCTCTCCCGGCGCTACCTGCTGACATGTTCCCAGCAGACAGACGCGCGCCACGTTGCAGTCGGAGACACCACACCGCAATCCATCCTGAGCCGCCGCGTAGCCACAGCCCGTCGCCGGATTGCACTCCGGAACCTGACAGACCTCTCCCGAGCCAGGACAGCCTGCGCTGTTGTCAAAGTGCACGCAGCCTTGGCTCACGTCGCAGGCGTCCGCGGTGCACGCGTTGCCATCGTCACAGTTGGGACTGTTACCCACGCACTCGCCCGCCGAGCAGCGACCGTCTTGCAAACAGCGCGTGTTCTCTCCGCACGCAGCGCCATCCGCCAAAACCGACTCAATGCACTTCCCCGCGATGGGATCGAACGCGCTGGGCCGACACGGGTTCTCTGCTTCGCAGCTCAGCGGCGAAGCACCCTCGCCCTTGAGCGTCACCGTGAGCTTCTGCTCCGGCGCGGTGACGACGAGCTTCCCTTCGACAATCCCCTCGTCGCTCGGCGCATACCGCACGGTGAGCTTGCGCGCCTCACCCGCCACCAAGGACGTTGGCGTGTTGACCAGCGTGAACGGGCCTTCCAGCGCCACCGAGACGTCAATCGAATAGCGCGCCAGGTTGGTGACGGTGACGTTGTCGCCAGTGGTCGCGCCCACGAAGACGGGCCCCAAGTAGAGCCCCGCGCGGTCGACGATCACCATGCCCGTGCTGCTCACCAGCTCCGCGTTGCGGCACCCGCTCAAACAACTTACGAGAAGGAGCGCGCGGGCCGCGGCGCGGGCGGAGAACATGGCGTCGACGCTACGACAGATCGCCACGCGAAATCGCTGTGCGTTGAGCCGCTTGCTTGGTGCGTTGCGGACACTGGACTACAGAAGTCCTCCATGCCCATTAAAGCGATCCCCCAAGGTTACGAAGGAGTCACGCCCTATCTCTGCATCCGGGGCGCGACGGAAGCGATTGAGTTCTACAAGAAGGCCTTCGCAGCCACCGAAACCGGTCGGCTCATGCAGCCGGACGGTCGCGTGGGGCATGCGGATCTCAAAATCGGCGCGTGCCACATCATGCTCGCCGACGAGTTTCCGGAGCTCGGCTTCAAGAGCCCCAAGAGCTTGGGCGGCGTCCCCCTGCAGCTCCACCTCTACGTCGAGGACGTGGATAACTGGATCGCGCGCGCCATCGCCAACGGCGCCACCCTCACTCGCCCCGTCACCAACGCGTTCTACGGGGACCGAATTGGCAGCGTGACCGACCCCTTCGGCTTCGTCTGGTCGATCGCGTCGCATATTGAAGACGTCTCGCCCGAGGAGATGGCGCGGCGCGCCTCGCTACAGCACGGTTAGAGCATGCGGGTGATCCACTACACGCTTGAGGTGAGCACGCCGGGCCGCGGGTTGGTCTCCATTCAACCCGCGGTCAACGCCTGGGTGTCAAAGCACGCGACGGGCAACGGCATGCTCAACGTCTTCATCCAGCACACGTCGGCCAGTTTGCTCATTCAGGAGAACGCGGACCCGGACGTCTGCGCGGATCTGGATCGCTTCCTCTCTCGCCTGGTGAAGGACGGCGATCCCATTTTCAAGCACACCGCCGAAGGGCCGGACGACATGTCCGCGCACGTTCGCAGCGCCCTCACCGCTACCCAAATGAACGTCCCCGTCCTGGCCGGGAAATTGGGGCTGGGGACCTGGCAGGGGATTTACGTCTTCGAGCACCGGACCCACCCGCACAGACGGAAAGTCATACTGAGTTACGTGGGCGACTGAGTGATTTCAGTGAATTAAAC
>JBQTKE010000065.1:0-2264 GCA_052386435.1 Myxococcaceae bacterium | reverse complement strand
AGCCACGCCCAGAGCGGCGCACGTCGGCGCGACTCCCAGCTGGGGGCGCATCTCCTTGACCGCTTCCATCAGGGCTCCTCCTCGGGCGGTGGCTGCTGGATCCCCAGCAATTCCGATATTTTTTTTTGCAGCTCCACCAACGCCTCTGAGCGCTTCAGACGCGCCTCGGACTTCGCCAGGGCTCGCCTCAGCTCTACAACCTCCTTCTCCGCGGCGCTCTGCACCCGGGCCACGGGACCGCGCTTCTTCGGGGAGAGCCCGTCGAGCTCGCCCCGCTCACGTGCCTGGCGCCAGGCAGAGAGGCTCGAGGAGTAGATGCCCTTGCGGCGCAGCAACGCACCGAGCTCCCCTGTCTTGGTGCAGGCATCGGCCTCGTCGAGGACGGCCTTCTTCTCCTTGGCGCTGAACCGACGCCGCGTCCTCTTCGCCGACACCTCGGTCTCCTGGACAACCACCGGTATAACCTGGCTGAGCCCCTACTCCATCACGCGCCCTCCCCGACAGCGGGTGGAGGACAAGCCACATCCAGCCCACAGGTTGCAAGTCGGGGAATCACTCGTCCGTCTCGATGGTGTCGTTTACCAGAAGCGACCAGCGTGGGTCCGTCGACGCTTCGCCGCCGGGGCGATCTGGCCGAAGGAGGGCGGGACGCGGCTGATGCGCCGAAAGCCATCGGGCGAGCGGCTCGGCAACGTCCGTTGCGCCCACCCGGTCGAGCAGGAATCCTAGTCGTTGAATGTTCGAGAACTCGATGTCAGCCTGGGCCGCGTCGACGAGTCGCTGACCGTCCATCTTCTCCTTCAGCTCGGAGAGGACGGTGGCAACGTGGCTTAGGTGTCCCGCCGCTTCGGCGTAGCGGACGAGGTCCAGAGCGGTCGCCTCCGGGGTGGACACGCGCATGGAGCCTGTCTCCGTCTTCATTTCCACCGTCGGAGTCCGCTCCATGTGCCTCTTGGTGAAGAAGCGGAGACGGGCCCGACCGACTGTTGCCGGGCGGAGTTGCGCGCTGGCGACGACCTGAAACTCCTGCGGCTGTTGGTGGGCAGCGCCGTGAAGGGCGGCAGCGCTTAGGAGGCCTACGTAGTACGCACAGCCATGGAAGCGCATCAGCTCATCGATGAACCACGGGGGCGGGGGCCCGCCGGCGCTCTGGTACTCCAGCGGGACGATGACGAAAAAGCCGCGACGCGGCGCTATGATCCGGCCCTTCCCAACCAGGCGCTGAGCAGCCTTTCGTAGCGCATCCTCCGATATGCCCAAGTCGCGGAGCGCCTCCTCTCGCTTCAAGACGTAGCGGCCGCCCGCCTGGTAGGCGTTGACGAGGGAGCTGAGACTCTCGGGCTTGATCTTTTCCGTATGCATATCTGGACTTAAAATGTCCCCATATGATTATGTGTCCGTATGAGAGGGTGCCATGCTGTGTCGCTCGTTTCAAGTCATAATCAAAAACGGACTCAATACGTCCCGTTATGATTGCGACTGTGTAACAGAGACGTCCGGCATCTCCCGGCACGTGACACCAATGTCATACATGGCCGAACTCCCTTTAAAATTCATGCCTGTCCGGCACCTCCGGCACTTCCCCCCGTCCGGTCTATGTTTTCAGAAATCACGCACTGTACTGGCGCAATCTGGAGAGGGGACGGACAGAGGTGCCGGGACATCGCGAGCGTGCCGCGGGTGAGATCAGCGCGCCCGCGTTGCGCGGAACGGCGATCGCAATGAGTTTGATCGCCCATCGTCCAGACAGCGTCTGGACTTTCTCTCCGCTCCGCCGTCGCAAAGGGGTCTCAGAAGCTTTAGCGGCGGCCTGACTGGGATCCAGTCCGTGGCGGGATCGAGATCCACTTCGCCGCAGAAGCCGCCGCGCGCTGGCGGCTATCTCGGCTGAGATCCAGTGAGCTCCGGCGCAGTGGCGGTCGTTTTTTGACCGCCGCCGCGGAGGCGGAGCGTAGCTTCTGGGAGCTGGAGCGGAGCTTCTTCAACGGCCGGAAGTTTCGGGACGAGGAGGATCTCGCGGCGCAGCTGCTGTGGTGGCAGAGAAACGTCTGCGACGTCCGACGCCACAAGAAGGACAAGCGCACCGCACTGGAGGCTGGTGCCCTTTCTCAGGCCTCGGCGCGTGGCACTTTGCGCCTGGCGTTGCAATGTGCCAGAGATACCTGGTGGGCAGAATGAAGCGATTGACGATGCTGGCTTTGGCCCTGGTCCTCGGACTGATGGCCGCTGTCGTCGCGATCGCCGCCTACCTCGTGGCCCAGAAC
>JBQTKE010000064.1:0-11655 GCA_052386435.1 Myxococcaceae bacterium | reverse complement strand
TGAGGAAGGAAGGACGCCGCCGCAAGAAGGAGCAGCCAGCCGTCGATACGTCGCTGGCGGTGGTGCAGGTGCCTTCCGTGCTGGACCGGTTGGTGCGGCTGCCCAGTACGCAGGGACATGCGTTGATTCCCTTGGAGGGTGTGATCGCCGCGTTCGTGGGCGAGCTCTTTCCGGGTTTCGCGGTGAAGCAGACCGCCGCGTTTCGAGTGACCCGCAACTGGGACTTGGATGTCGACGAGGAAGAGTCCGAAGATCTGCTCTCCACCATTCAGGACGAGCTTCGCCGGCGCGATCGTGGTGCCGCGGTTCGCTTGGAGCTGGAGAACAACACCTCGCCCGAGATCGAGCAGGCGCTGACCGAATCCCTGAACCTTCAACCCACGGACGTCTACCGCACCGATGCGCCGTTGCAGCCGCTGGACTTGATGGCGCTCTTCGACGCGGATCCAAGGCCGGAGCTGCGCGCGGAGGCCCACGCCCCCGTTCTTCCCGCTGCGTTGCGCGACGCGGAGTCCATCTTCCCGCTGATTGCCCAGCGCGATCTGCTGCTGCACCACCCGTACGAATCCTTCGACGCCGTGGTTCGGTTTCTCAATGAAGCCGCGGACGACCCGAACGTCCTCGCCATCAAACAGACCCTTTATCGAACCAGCGGCGACAGCACGATCGCCCGAGCCCTCTCGCGCGCCGCGGAGAATGGCAAGCAGGTGGCGGTGCTGGTGGAGATCAAGGCGCGCCTGGACGAGGCGAACAACATCGCCTGGGCGAGACGGCTGGAAGAGAACGGCGTCCATGTCGTCTACGGGCTGATTGGTCTTAAGACCCACTGCAAGGTGCTGCTCGTGGTGCGCCGCGAAGGGAACGGTATTCGTCGCTACGTGCACCTCTCCACGGGCAACTACAATCCGCACACCGCGCGGCAGTACACGGACCTTTCGCTGTTCACCGCGCGTCCGGAGATCGCGGACGACGCGACGGCGCTGTTCAACATGCTCACCGGGTACTCGGAGCCGCCGCGGTGGAAGCGCCTCGCGGTGGCGCCTCTGGGGCTGCAAGCGCGGTTGGTGGAGCTCATCGAGCGCGAGACCAAACGTGCTCAGAAGGGTGAACCCGCGCGCATCTTGGCGAAGATGAACTCGCTGGCGGACGCGACGGTGATTCGCGCCCTCTACGCCGCGAGCCAGGCCGGCGTTCAGATCGATCTCCTCGTGCGCGGCATCTGCTGCTTGCGTCCGGGCGTCCCTCGCGTCTCCGAGAACATCCGCGTCACCAGCGTCGTTGATCGGTTCCTAGAGCACAGCCGGGTCTTCAGCTTCGGAGTAGGGGAGAGCGCGGAGGTCTATCTCTCGTCGGCCGACTGGATGCCTAGGAACTTTCACCGCCGCATTGAAGTGATGTTTCCGATCGAAGACGCGCAACTGCGCACGCGCTTGTTGACGGAGGTGCTGGGCGTGGGGTTCTCCGACAACACAAAGGCACGTCGCCTGCAGACAGATGGAAGCTACCTGCGTATCAACGCGGCGGAGAATGTCCCGGTGCGCAGCCAAACGCTCCTGATGGAGGCGGCGAAACGGCAGAGCGAACACAAGCCCATGGAAGCGCTCACTCGGCACGTGGCAGCGCCCGCAGAAGTCGCGCGCCCCGCCGGGAACTGAAGCGCTGGATTGAGGTGCGGTAGGGCCGCGCATGAAGTCGCTGGCGATCACCCGGCCTCACATCGCGTTCGCTGTGAGTGGTTGGTCATTTATCAAAGACACTTCAAAGGCACGCGCGCAGGCGTCGCTTAATCCTTTGGACACTGGCGGCGCCGGACCCCACGTCGCCCCTGGCGCTCTAATCCGCCTGGTCGATGGGTACTCAGGGCGCTCCTATCGTGTACTCCGTTACGACACAGGGGAGCCCGTTCCATGACACCCCAGCGCAAGTCTCCGGAGAGAACGACCGCGGGGATTTGCGTAGCTGGGACGCGCGCGCGCACTCCAACGCAAGTCCGGAATTGTCGCACTGCTTGTAAAATCCGCTGGGAGTCGAAGCCTCTGGGTGGTGCTCGTCTTGCTCTAAGACAGTCTTGGAGCTGAACGCTCGAGGAGTCATTCGATGTCCGTCTCTGTCTCACGCCTGCGCCGAGTGTGGATGTCGATGTTGGCAATCGTTCTGGGAGGCGCTCTCGAGGGATGCGCTGGGTGTCAGGGAGCCGTTGAGGACGAGAAAACGGTCGCCGAGGGCGCGGCCTGCGAAGTCCAAGCGATGTTGGAGACGCGCTGTGCGACTTGTCACGGCTCGCCTCCCACGCAGGGGGCTCCGAGCTCGTTCCTCACGCTCGACGATCTGCGCGCTCCGTCAACTCGCGTCGCCGGTCAGACGAATGCAGAGCGCAGCTTGGCCCGAATCAGTGAGTCTGGTCCGGTGCAGATGCCGCCTCCTCCCGCGGATCCCGTCGCGGCTGAGCAGATTGAAGCTCTGCAGAGATGGATCAACGGCGGCATGCCTACCTGCGCATCGGACGGCGGCACCCACCCCGCGGCGGCTCCCAACCCCAACCTCATCCCGCAGGCCGAGCTGTTCAGCTGCCAAGGCGCGGTCTCAGACGCTCCCACGCGCGTTCGGCGGCTCAACCGGTGGCAATGGACGCGCAATGTCGGCGGCTCGGTGACGCGGAGCTGGACGGGCTTTAGCTTCTTCGACAACCCGTTCGATCCGAGCGCGGGTGAGCGTTACAGCAGCTACGCCACGGATGAGACGTTGGACGAAGCGACCATCGAGCTCTTCCTTCCGGTTCTTTCTGAAGCGGGGCCATTGTGGGCGGGCCCTTATGCCAGCGACAAGAACAGCCTCGAGCGGCTGGCGCAGGACACTTCGCTGCGCTGCATGTTCAACGACGCTCGGCCGTCCGCGTCCTGCGTGCGGCACTTCCTCTCCGAGTTCCTGCTTCATGGAGTGCTCTTCCGCCCAGCGACGATGGACGAGCTGGATCGACTCCACGCGTTCGCAACCGCGGTCCTGGCCGCCGAACCCGCGCCGGACGGTGGGAGCGGCACCCGCACCCGCTCAATCACCCGCATCTCCAACGCAGCCTGGTTGACGGCGGGCGCGATGTTCCGCACCGAGGGCACGACGTCCACCAGCACTGAAGCGCGGGTGGAGCTGAGCAACTGGGAGCTGGGACAAGAGCTCGCCTACGCGGTGGGTAACCGAGGGCCGGGCGCGACGCCGACGTTCGCGTATCCCTATTTCTCCGCACCCGTTGCCGGTCATCTCGGGGACATCGCGGGCGCTGCGGCGGATGGCGGCATCCGCGATGGACAGGTGGCGGAGACGCTGTTCCGGAACAACGCAGGCGGGACGGACCCGAATCGGCTCGATCTCGTTCAGGACTGGGGCACCGAACGGCGCAGCCGGCGCGGCGAGTACTGGTTGGCGGATGGCGTGTCCGGATTCTTCCGCGAGTGGCTCGGCTACACCCGGGTCAGCGAAATCTTCAAGGAGCGACCTGAAGCGACCTCGGCGTATGACGACGGAAGTAACAGCCCATACCGCCCACAGTTGGGGGCCTACTTGAACCAGGTGGAAGTGACTTACGGCTCTGAGTCGACTTTGGTGCAGCAGCTGGATGACGCCATCGCTCGAGTGGTGGTGGCGGATTCCGAAGTCTTGAAAAACTTACTCACCACCCGCCAGTACTTCTTGGCCGCGACGTCCAGCGACTTCGCCCCCACCCAGTTCACCGGGCAGGTCTACGGCACCACCCAGTCGATCGCGGCGACGCAGTCGGCTCGGTGGGTGACACTGCCGTCGACGCAGCGCGCGGGCGTGCTGACCCATCCCGCGTGGTTGAGCTCTCACGGCGGAAACTTCGAAGACGACCCGTCAATCGTCCACCGCGGGAAGTGGGTGCGCGAGAACCTGCTCTGCGGCTACGTCCCTCCGTTGAGCGAGGTGCGGGTGCAAGCGCAGGTGGGGCCTCATGCGCCCAACAAGAGCGCGCGCGTCCGTCTCGACGAAGCCACGGGCAAGACCGAGTGCTCCGGCTGTCACTCGTTGATGAATCCCTTGGGCTATCCGTTCGAGATCTACAACCATGCGGGCTACCTGCGGGCCGGGGATCGCGCGGCGGACGGAGGCACCGCAGCTCCGAGCGGAGCGTCGGTGCTGACCGGAATGCCGGATCCATCGTTGGATGGCCCCGTGCAGGACGCGGTGCAGCTCTCTGAAAAGTTCGCCAACTCCGCGCACGTGAAGCGCTGCTTCGTCCGCCAAGCCTTCCGCTACTACATGGGACGCGACGAGAACCGCAGTGACGCCTGCACGCTGGCGCAGATGGAGCAGGCCTATGACTCCAGCGGCGGATCCTTCTTCAAGATGGTGGGCGCGTTGCTTCGCAGCGACACCTGGAAAGTCCGGCGAGTCCCGGGAGGTGGCGAATGAAAATGCTCACGAGACGGAACTTGCTTCAAACTGCCGCGGGGGCGGCGCTCTTCGGCCCGTTCTTGCGGGAAGCGGCGGCGCAGACGACCAGGCCGGCGCGGCTGGTCATCGTGCTGGAGTGCAACGGGATCTACCCGCTGGCCTTTCTGAGCCCGACCGCGCGCGCATCGCTCGGCTCGGACGTCGGTTCGCAGAAGAACTTCTCGTCGCTCTATCCAAAGACCGCGCGCACACTCACCGGCGAGGCGCTTGGGTCCGCCCTCTGCCTGAACCCCTTGGGGCCTTCTTCGGGAAACATCTCTCTGGAGAACCGCGCCGCGGTGGCGTTGGGCTTGTCGAGCCTGGTCACCGGCGGCGGTCACTCCTCCGGCACCGGCGCGCTGAGCTGCGCGGTCAACGGAGGTGGGGCGACCATCGACTCCGTACTCGCGCCCAAGCTTCGTCGCGCTGCACCATTCGAGGCGATTCGGCTGGGCACCAGCTCCTCACGCACGCCCATCGTCTACGAGACGTGCAGCTTTGGACCCAAGAGGCCGGCGCCGATCATCGTCAACCCGACGCTCGCGTACAACACCATCTTCGGATCGATCACCACCGGCCAGGGCTCGGGACAGGAGCGCACAGCGCTCTTCGACTTCGCAAGAACCGACGTCGCCACGACGCTCCAGACGTTTCGAGGGAACTCGAACGAGCGCATCAAGCTGGAGCGCTACCTCGCGTCGCTGGACGCGCTGCGCGCGCGTGAATCCCAGCTGATGGCGATCGCCCCCTCCGTTCGACCGTTGCTGCCGCCCGCGCCGTCGGCGAACCCGTTGCTCGCCGGTACCGGCACACCCGACTCGCTGAGATGGCTGGAGGCGCAATTCCAAATCGCCACCGCGGGCCTGCTGGGAGGGCTCACCAACACTGTGGTGCTCGCGTCGGGCAGCTCCGGGTTTGACGTGCACTACGACAGCATCATTCCAACCGTGGGGCGGCATGACCTGCAGCACGGTATTGAGACCGCGGCCAATTGGAATGCGATCGCCGCGGTGACGCGCAAGCACGTCGAGCTGGTCGCGACCTTGGCGAGAACGCTGGCCGCGACGCCGGAAGTGGGCGCGTCGGGATCGATGCTCGACCACACCGCCATCGTCTTCATGTCCGACAACGGAGAGCAGCACCACTCCGTCGGCGCCGAGTGGCCGATCTTGTTGATCGGCGGCAACGCCCTGGGGCTGCGGACCGACGGGAGGACCGTCATCTATCCCGAGGCCGGGGAGACCAACAACCGACAGGTCTCCAACCTCTTCAACACGCTTGGCCACGCCGTGGGCGACGCCAACTTCAACCTCTTCGGAAACGAAGGCGCGTCGCGCATTACGCCCGGCCCGCTGAGTGAGCTGTTCGCCTGAGTCATCTACGGACAACAACGACGAGAGGGCATGTCCGCCCAACTCGGATCGCGCGCTCGCGGAAGTCGCGAAGTCGAGAACGCGGTCGTCTGAGGCCTTGGGGAGGCGGCGTACGGTGGACCCCTCTGTGCGCACGAAGTCCAACGCTGGTTCTTGTCAAGTCTTGAATCCCACGCTGCGCGCAAGGCAGGCAGTGTGGTGGACTCTCTGCAGTGCACGCCGCTGATCTCTCCAGGTCATGCGACCCCCGACGGAGGCTGAAAGCGGCATCCTGCTCCTCCGGTTCATCAGAAAAGATTCCCCTTTTTTAGCGTCAAGGCGACCCATCGCTCAAACGTGATCTTTGGGAGCCTCTCATGTGGAAGCAGTTGGCGCGTGTACTGACGTTATCCCTGGCCGCATCGTGCGGAATCAGTCCGGAGGTCTGTGACGCTACGTCCTGCGCGACCGGATGCTGCGACGCCTTCGGACAATGTCGAGGTGGCGATCAACAGCTCGCCTGCGGTAGCGGCGGTGCGCAATGCGGCGTCTGTGATCTGTCCTTGGTCTGTGCGGAACAGCAGTGCCGGAAGCCGACGGGCGTCGGACCCGACACGAGCAATCCACCACCCCAGGCTGTCCAACCTGAAGGTGGGATGACCGACGTCGGTGCGAAGACCGACGCAGGGACCCCCTCTCGCCCAGACGCTGGACCCGTGCTGCCTGTTCCAGCTCCGGTCGATGCAGGCGTGGGTTGCGCTTGCAATGTGAGCGCGGAATGCACCCCCACTTGTTCGTGCGATCTGGACTGCCGCCAGATCGTCACCTGCGAGACTCCGGTCGTGGACACTGCCGCGGTAGGGACCAAGACTCTCAACGGAATCGCGTTGGCGGAGGGAGGCGGTTGGGCGGTCGGAACAGAGGGTGCGCTCTTGCGCCTGACGGCGACGGGATGGACCCGCGCCACGGCGCCGTCCGGAAACTTCCCATACACCCTCACCGCGATCTCGTTGGTCGACGCCAACAACGGTTGGGCGGTGGGGACATGGAACGTCAGCGTCGGCGCGACGGTCTACACCTACGGAATGGGGCTCAAGCTCGCGAACGGCGTCTGGAGTCTCACCCAGAACTCGCTGGCCTGGGGTTTGTCCGGCGTGGATTTGGCTGACGCGAACAATGGTTGGGCGGTGGGCAACAGCGGACAGTTGGTGCAGATTTCCAACGGGGTCTATTCGCCGGGGCCGCCTGGAAGCACCGCGTCCTTGCGCGCGGTCGCGCTGAGCGATGCACGGAACGGCTGGGCGGCTGGCGGCCGCATACTGCGGAAATTGGTGGAGGGTGTCTGGTCCAACGTCGTCCCTCCCGCGCTCGATTCCATCAACGCGATGATTCTCGACGACGCGCAGAATGGTTGGGCAGTGGGCACCTACGGAACCGTGTGGCGCCTCTCTGCCGGTGCGTGGACCAAGGTCCCGGCGATCACCGACCGCCGCCTCAACGGCGTGGTGCGGTCGGCGGCCGGCACGGTCTGGGCGGTGGGCGACTACGGCACCGTCTTGCGCAAACGCGGCGAGACCTGGGAACAGTGCAGCTATGGTACCGCCTCTGAGCCGTCACTGAACGCGGTGTCCTCGTCCGCCCAGGGGACGATCGCCGTGGGGACCGGCGGTCACCGTCGAAAGCTCGCTCCGTAGCGCAGAGGACCTCCGGGGCGCGGGATAGGTAGACAGGCCTTTCGGGGTGACACCGGCGGGTCTCGTTTGTCTCCCGCCGAGGGAAGGCGCTTGGGGCGGCGTGTTACGCGACGCGCGTTCCATGGTCTTCGCCAGAGCGCTCTTCGGGCTGTTCTTCCTCGTCGGGTTTCCCGCTTGGGCCGACGAGCGCTTTGCCTTGGTGATGGGCGCGAACAGCGGCTGGCTCCAGGACCCACCGCTGCGACACGCCGAATCAGACGCGGAGCGCGTCGCGCAGGTCTTGGTGGAGCTGGGGCAGTTTCGACGCGACCGCGTCGAGGTGCTGCATGAACCAGACACCATGCAGGTCCGTGCTGCGTTGCGAAGCCTTTCCGAGCGTGTGCGCAACGAGCCCCGTTCGATGATCTTCGTCTACTACTCCGGCCATGCCGACAAGGACGTGCTGCACCTTAAAGGTGACGCGCTGAGCTTCACGGAGCTTCATCAGACACTGCGCGGTAGCGCCGCCACGGTGAAGGTGGGGGTGTTCGACGCGTGCCGCTCTCCCTTACTTCGAGCCGCAGGGCCTGGCGGTGGATGGCCAAGGCGCGGTCTACGTCGCGGACACACGCGATCAATGCATCTACAAGCTACAGGGTGGAAGGGCAGCGCGTTGGGCGGGAACGTGCAAGCTGGGCGATGCGGGCGTCAGCAGCCAGTGCGGCGACATGGCGCCGGCGTCGGTGGGCGATCGGCTCGACGCGAACATGGGAATGCCCATGGGCATGGCCGCGGATTTGGTCGCCGGAACGCTCTACGTCGCGGACGCATTTCACAACACCATTCGCTTCACGCCGCTGGCGGGGACGCGGCTGGTCGGAACCTTGGCGGGTCAGGCTGGCTACCACGCTCTGGTCGATGGACCCTGCGGCGAGAACGTCTGCTGCGGTTTTGAGCACAACTTCCCCGGTTGCAACGCTCCGCACCTCGCCTGGTTTCGCGCGCCGAGCGCGATCGCGGTTGCGCCGTCAGGAGACATGTTCGTCGCCGACCGAAAAAATTGCGCGATACGAAAGTTGGCGTCGTACCGCAACCGCGCAGTGTCGAGTGACCACGGTCTTGGGAAGTCTCTGTTCGGGAGGTCAGTCCATCAATGGTCCGATGGGAGTGGCAGCCGGTCCCAACAACACCGTCTACGTCAGCGACACCAACAATCAACGCGTGGTGTTGATCGATCCCTCGCGGCCGGCGATGGGTCGCTTGAGCGTAATCGCGGACGAAGGTGAGGTGAGCAACCCTTGGGGCATCGTCACCGCTGCCAATGGCGATGTGTTCGTCGTGGATTCGGGGAACAACGTTATCCGCCGCCTGCACCGCCGCTGGTAAAGACGACCGGTAAAGCCTGGTTCGACTAAGGCTTGGTCATTGCCACGACTCGCGTGGCCTCGTCCGCGTCGCTGTGGTCGTCGTCCCTTTCGTGCGGGGCTTCGCCAAAAGCCTTCCCGTTGGGGAGCGAGTCTTCCACCTCCGCGGCGAGCTCAGCTTCACTCGGCAGGTTCGGTCCCAGCACCGCAGCGGGCGTCAGGGTTCCGGGGTCGATGTTCTTCGCCCCCGGCGGTGGCTTGAGCAATGGCGCGGGCGGCAGACCGGAGTGGCGGCGCGCGGCGTCCATTAAGGCGCTGTGGTGGCGGTAGCGCGCTTCGACCAACTTATGGATCAGCAGCGGAGCGCCAGGGACTTTCTTGGCGGACATGGCCTGAGTGGCTTTGCGCACGTGGTAGCGGACGCGGCGGATCTGCACGCGCCAGCCTTTGGGCGTGAAGGTGAAGATGCCGTACGCGGGTCGAAGATCGCCGTCTCGCGGAATGCCGGCGGACGCGACGTCGGCGATGAGCATGCGGCCCAAGCGTCGGCGATACGGAAAGTGGAGGTGGCCGAACGCGCAGGCGGCGGCGTCCATGTTCTGGAAGTACTTTCGGAGCGACGCCTCATCCATCGTGGGCTCGAGCGAGTCTTCGAGGTTCCGCGGATTGGCGTGGGAGATGAAAAGGTCCTGACCTTTGCGGGGTGAGTACCGAGTGGAGAAGGGAAGTTTGCCCAGGCGGTCCACCCACTCGGCGCCGATCTGATCGCGCGTCCAGGTCAGCAGCTCGGTCTTCCAATGTTCCTTCTCCCGGTACGCGCCGCCCAAGTAGCTGCCCGCGATGTAGCAGTCGGTATTGCCCATCAGCAGGGCATCACAGCGGTCGTCGAGCAGCTCCAGAGTTTCCTTCGGATGCGCCCCGCGCAGCGCCAAGTCACCGGCGGCGACGATGTAGTCGGGGGTGGCGCGGGCGATGTCCTCGAGGACGGCCTCGCAGGCGGGAAGGTTCCCGTGGATGTCCGCCAGCACCGCGACCCGCATGGACCGGAAGCTTACTCAATTGTGGCGGGTTGGTTACCTGCGGACGGTAAAACCACGCTGAAAATGCTCCCAACGCCCGGTTGGCTGGAGACTTTAACGTCCCCTCCCATGGCGGTGGTGAGGTGCTTCACGATGGACAGACCCAGACCGGTGCCGCCCATGTCTCGGCTCCGCCCTTTGTCCACTCGGTAAAAGCGCTCGAAAACCCGGGGCAAATGCTTGGTCTCGATCCCCACGCCCGAGTCCTGGACCTGGACCCGCACGCCCTCATCATCGGTGGATCCGGTGACGCGAACCTTGCCCCCCGCAGGCGTGTACTTCACGGCGTTGTCCAGCAGGTTGATGAGGACCTGCTCCACTGCGCGGTCATCGGCGGAGGCGCGGAGGTCCCCGGAGATGTCGAGATCGACGGTGATGCCTTTGCCCTGTGCCTTGGGCCTGACTGCATCCGCGGCGCGTTCGGCCAAGTCTTTGAGGGAGACGTCCACGGTCCGCAACTGCAGTTGACCGGACTCGAGCTGCGAGAGCTCCAGGAGGTCGGAGACCAGCTCAGAGAGTCGTTCGGATTGCCGGTGAATGATGTCCACCATCTGCGGCGCGTTCTGTTCGTCGCGCAGCGCGCCGGCCTTGAGCGTTTCGGAGTAGCCGCGGATCGCGGTGATGGGCGTGCGCAGCTCGTGCGAGACGTTGGCCACGAAGTCTTTGCGGATCTGCTCCAAGCGGCGCAGCTCGGTGATGTCATGGAAGACGGCGGACGAGCCGGGCATGTCTCCACCCAGAGGGCGCACATTCACGGAGAGGGTTCGTGGGCGGACGCCGTCGAGCGTCACCTCGAGCTGCGAGGACGCGCCTTCTCGACACGCTTTCATCACGGCGTCGTTGAGATCGTTTCGGCGGAGCAGGGCGAGGGGGCGTTCTCCGACGAGATCCTTCCCCGCATAGAGCAATTCTTTCAAAGCGTTGTTGTGGCGGACGAGGGTGCCGCTGGCATCGGTCACCCAGACGCCTTCGATCATACCGTCCAGCACCGCGCTCAAAGTGTTGGCCTGGGTGATCAGCGTTTCGACCTGCGCGCTCATGCGGGTGCCGAGAGCGGCAACTGCTTGGCCCAGGGGTTCGAGAACTTCGTCTTCGGGCTCTGGTGCCACGCGGGGTGGCTCAGGGGCGCGCACGCTGGCTTCCAGTCGCCGTAGACCTTCTGACAACGGACGAAGGCTCAACGCAGCGGCCCCGTAGCTGCTCACCGCGGCGAGGACAGCGGCACCCACGGCAGCACCACCGCCCGCGCCGAAGAACCAGGCTGCCGTGCCCACCAAGAGCGCGGGAATGAGCAGGACCAGCAACGGACGGGGAGGGGTCATGACGACGAGATCAATTTGTAGCCGACACCGCGGATGGTCTCGACGATGTCGCCCGCCGGCCCCAGCTTTTCGCGCAACCGCTTGATGTGGGTGTCGACAGTGCGGGTAGTGATCTCCGCTTGAATGCCCCAGACGTCGGAGAGCAGAACTTCACGCGTCTGAACTCTGCCGGGTCGTTCGAGAAGAGTCTTTAGAAGGCGGAACACGAGAGCCGATAGTGGGACAGGAGTGCCTTGGTCGGTGACCTCGTGTTTCGCCACGTCGAGCTGAATGTGGCCGGCGGAGAGGAGCTGTCCTGCTCCCGTGCTCGCCTCATCCGTACCGCGGCGAAGCACCGCGCGGACGCGGAGGATCAGCTCCTTCACAGAGAATGGCTTCACCACGTAATCGTCGGCGCCCAGCTCCAGACCGCGGATGCG
>JBQTKE010000063.1:0-2327 GCA_052386435.1 Myxococcaceae bacterium | reverse complement strand
TTGGCCCTACCTCGCGCTGGTGCTGGCGCAGGTGACGATGGCGCCGGTTTATATCTGGAACGCGGAGCACGGCTTCGCGTCGTTTCTCTTCCAGACCAAGGATCGCGCGGACCACGCCAGCGGCCTTGGCTTCGTGAATCTGTTTAAGCTGCTCACCACTCAGACCGTTCTGCTGGCGCCTCCACTCTTCGTTGCGATGTTGGTCGCGATCCGCGAGGCGCGGCGGCACCTTTTTCTCTCGTGCTTCTTCGTTCCGGCCTTCGTTGGTTTCTTTCTGGTCTCGCTGGGCGCGCTGGTGAAGCCGAACTGGTTGATGCCCGCCTATGTGACCGGTTCGCTGCTCGCGGCGGAGCTCCTCTCTTCACGCTGGAAAAAATTGAACGTCGGTCTCTCGTTGGCGTTTCACCTGCTCGTCGCGGTGGAGCTGATCGCCTATCCCGTTCCGATTCAGTCCGACGACACGTGGAAGGGTTGGCGGGCGTTGGGTGAGCAAGTGGATCGTCTCGTCGCAGAACACCCCGTGGCGTTCGCGTTCTCCACGGATGGCTACAAGACCAGCGCGGAGCTTCGCTATTACGCGAAGACGCCAACCTACGGAGCGAACGTGGTGGGCGTGCCGGGCCTTCAGTTCGACTACCTCGACACGAGCTTCACTGAGCTGGCGGGGAAGGACGCGCTGTTCTTGGACTCCGACACGGTGGATCTCTCCGCTGCGCAGCGCGGCGTGATTCCGTCCGAGGTACAAGCGAGGTTCGCGTCGGTGCAGGAGCTACCTCCCTTGATCGTCGAAGAGCGGGGCCGACCTCTTCGAAAGTTCTACGCTTACCTCTGCCGAGGTTACCGTCCGCCCTGAGAGCCGCCGCGGCTCCCGCCAGGTTGCTCACGATGGCAAGCGTCGGGCGGAGCGGCCAGAAAGGTCCTCTTCATCCCAGCCTCTGGGCAACGGCCTGGGCGAGCCTCGCGGGAGCCGCGCAAGAATTCCCAGCCCCTCCCCGCTCGGGAAGCCCATGCGCAAGCTCAACACCTACCTCTGCCGAGGTTGCCGGCCTCCCGGAGTACCTCCTGGGTCTGGCATGTTGCTGGGTGACGGAGGCGGCAAGTCATGGCACCCGCGCCACTGCTGATCATTCCTCTGCTGGTCGCCCTCTCTCCGGTGGAGATGGAGTTTCAGGCCACGCAACGCTTGGTCGACGAGTTCGCGCGAACCGGTCAGCACGAGCCAATTGGAGATCCCGTGCTCGCGGACGCGGCACGTCGTCTGGCGAAACGCGCGCTCAGCAGCAGCGCGGCGGAAGCGGGAGATCAGCTCAGCATTTCCGAAGCGCTGTCTGACGCGCAGGGACACGACGCGAACCCTCACGCGTACATCATTGCGGGGAGTCCTCCTGAAGAGGCGCTGCGGTCTCTGCTCTCGAATGAAGCGCTCAAGCTCAAAGGCGCCACGCACTTGGGAATCGGCGCGGCCGTCTCTGGGGAGAAAGGTGCCCTGGCCGTACTGCTGCCGAAGCGAAAGACGCGTTTGAAATCTTTCGCGCGCACGTTCGCGAAGACAGGCGGGAGCGCTCTGCTCTGCGGCGAGCTGGTCGCGGGACTGGAGCGCGCGGAGGTTTACGTCGCTCGTCCCACGGGTTCCGTCGATCGCATTCCTCTCACGCTCGATGAAGGCCGTGAGTTCTGCGCGCCAGTGACCTTCGGGGCGTCCGGGCGACACACCGTGGAGGTGATGGGTCACGGCTCGAGCGGTCCGGAGATCGCGGCGCTCTTCTTCGTCGACGCTGGAACGATCACGAAGGACGCGTTGCGCTCTGCGGATCGCGAGCCGACAACGCTGAACGACGCTCGCCATGGCATCACCGCAAAGATCAACGCGCTTCGCCGCGCTCACAACGCGCTGGACGTTCGAACCGACGACGACCTGAATCGAATTGCGCAAGAGTACGCGGACGAGCTGGCCAGCACGCAGGTCATCGCGCATGTGTCGCCGACGGGTGAAGATCTCGCAGCTCGACTCAAGCGCGGCGGCTTTGATTTTCAGGAGGCTGGCGAAAACTTGGGTCTCGCCAGTGGTCCGCTCGCCGCACATTTCGGCATCGAGCACAGCCCCGGTCACCGCTTCACATTGATCGATCGCGCATACGGTCGGCTCGGGATTGGCGTCGCGTTTCAGAAGAACCAGGCGATCGTCGTGGAGCTGCTCGCGAGCACGGGGCAGCACTTGGAAGTGAAGTACCGCGAAGTGAATGGCGCGGCGCCGTTCGTTCACTACCCTCGACAACCTGTCTCCGCTCCGGCCGCGGACGAGCTGGCCAGCGCGGCCTTGAACTCGC
>JBQTKE010000062.1:0-7860 GCA_052386435.1 Myxococcaceae bacterium | reverse complement strand
CTGACGACACCCCCAAAGACCCTCCTTCTGGCTCTGCAGGAAACGCTGGTGAGCTTCAGCCGATCAGCATCGAAGACGAGATGCGCAAGACGTATCTCGACTACTCGATGTCCGTCATCGGTGGGCGCGCGTTGCCCGACGTGCGCGACGGCCTGAAGCCGGTGCACCGCCGCGTGTTGTTCGCGATGCACGACTTGGGCAACTACTACAACAAGGCCTCTAAGAAGTCGG
Source organism: Myxococcaceae bacterium (assembly GCA_052386435.1). Taxonomy (GTDB): domain Bacteria; phylum Myxococcota; class Myxococcia; order Myxococcales; family Myxococcaceae; genus JBQTKE01. The sequence continues at coordinate 7,629 of JBQTKE010000062.1, read as the reverse complement.
CGCGCGTCGTGGGTGACGTGATCGGTAAGTACCACCCGCACGGCGACTCCGCGGTCTACGAGGCCATGGTCCGTCTCGCGCAGCCGTGGTCGCTGCGCTATTTGCTCGTGGACGGTCAGGGAAACTTCGGCTCGGTGGACGGCGATTCACCGGCCGCCATGCGTTACACCGAAGTGCGCATGGCGCGGCTCGCGGACGAGCTGTTGACCGACATCGACAAGGACACGGTCAACTTCGGGCCGAACTACGACGACACGCTCAAAGAGCCGCTCGTTCTCCCCGCGAAGTTCCCAAATCTCTTGGTCAACGGCAGCTCCGGCATCGCGGTCGGCATGGCGACCAACATCCCGCCCCACAACATGGGCGAGGTGATCGACGCCACGGTGTCGTTGATTGACAACCCGAAGGCGACGGTGCTGGACCTGATGAAGCACATCCCCGGTCCGGACTTTCCGACCGCGGGCTTCATCGCCGGACGCGAGGGAATTCGCAAGGCGTACGAGACGGGGCGCGGGCACCTCACGCTGCGCGCGCGCACTGAGATTGAGATTCACAAGAAGACCGAGCGCGAGACGATCATCGTTACGGAGATTCCGTATCAGGTGAACAAGGCGCGGCTCATCGAACGCATCGCCGATCTGGTGCGCGAGAAGAAGCTGGAAGGGATCAGCGACATCCGCGACGAGTCGGACCGCACCGGCATGCGGATCGTGATCGAGCTCAAGCGCGACGCGATCTCCGGCGTGGTGCTCAACAACCTGTACTCCATGACCCCGCTGCAGACGTCGTTCGGCGTCACGCTGCTGGCCATTGACGGCGGGCAGCCACGCACGCTGACGCTCAAAGAGATCCTTGAGCGGTTCATCACCCACCGCCGCGAAGTCGTCACCCGTCGCAGCCGCTTCGAGCTCAGGAAGGCCGAAGCGCGGATGCACATCGTCGAAGGTCTCTTGGTCGCGCAGGACATCATCGACCAGGTCATCACGGTCATCCGCAAGTCGAAGGACGGTGACGAAGCGCGCTGGGGACTCACGCACATCCTCTCGCCCTCGCTCTACGAGCACCCGAAGTTCAAGGAGCTGCCGCGGCTGGACATTGAGAAGGCGCGGACCCAGATGTCGGCGTTGGTTGCGCGCGCGAACCAGGCAGTCGGCGGTCCGCAGTCGCTCTACAAGCTCTCGCACGGGTATGACGGCGCGGGCTTCTCGGAAGACCAGGCGAAGAGCATCCTCGACATGCGGTTGCAGAAGCTGACCGGCCTGGAGCGCGAGGAGCTGTTCAAGGAGTTGGTGGAGCTGATCAAGGAGATCGCTCGCCTGCGGGACATCCTCGCCAACGAGTCTTCGCTCTTGAACGTCATCAAGACGGAGCTGCGCGAGGTCCGCGAGCGTTACGCCGACAAGCGCCGCACGGAGATCACTGGCGCGGTCGACGACATGACCAGCGAGGACCTGATCGCCGAAGAAGACATGGTGGTCACGCTCTCGCACACGGGCTACGTGAAGCGCAGCCCGGTCACCGAATACCGGTCCCAGAAGCGCGGTGGTCGAGGGAAGACGGGCGCTGCGACGAAGGAGGACGATTTCGTCACCGATATCTTTGTCGCGTCGACGCACGCGTTCCTCATGCCGATCACCACCCGCGGCAAGCTGTACTGGCTCAAGGTGCATGAGATCCCCGCGGCCGGTCGAGCCGCGCGCGGCAAGGCGATCGTCAATTTGGTGCAGTTGGGACAGGACGAGAAGCTGGCGCAAGTTCTGGTGACCCGTGAGTTCACCGAAAATCGCTTCGTGTTCTTCGTCACGAAACGGGGCGTGGTGAAGCGCACCGACCTCACCGCGTTCTCCAACGTGCGCAGCGCGGGAATCATTGCGTTGGGCATTGAAGACGGGGACTCGCTGGTGTCCGTGAAGATCACCGACGGCACCAAGGACATCCTCCTCTCCACCGCGCAAGGAATGGCGATTCGCTTCCCGGAGAGCGACGTGCGCTCCATGGGCCGCGGCGCGTACGGAGTAAAGGGGATCACGCTGGAAGAGAGTGACTGGGTGGTCGGCGCGGATGTGGTCGAGCCAGGAGCCACGATTCTCACTGTCACTGCCAACGGCTACGGCAAGCGCACGGAAGAGGCCGAGTACCGAGTCCAGAGCCGCGGCGGCAAGGGCATCATCGACATCAAGACCACCGAGCGGAACGGCAATGTGACGGGCCTCGTGCAGGTCAAGGACACGGATCAGGTGATGCTCGTCACCAACGGCGGAATGCTCATTCGCATGAAGGTGAATGAGATCTCCGTGATTGGCCGGAATACCCAGGGCGTTCGCCTCATCTCTCTGGAGTCCGCGGAAGAGAAGGTCACGGGTATCTCCCGGTTGCCTGAGTCCGCGCTCAATGAGGAAGAGCCGCCAGAGGGCGGCGCCGCGCCGGGTGCTGAGGCTGCTGCCGCAGCGGACGTGTCGACCACCGCGGAGGCATCGGGCGAGGCGGTCGCCAGCGCGGAATCTTCGGCTGAGACGGACGGCAGCGCTTCGGAAGAGCCGCCCCAGGGCGGAGGGGAAGAGCCGGAGGAATAGGACGTTACGCGTGAGCGAAGTCCAACAGGTCGCGAATTATTCGGTTGGCGCGAACCATCAGAGCGTGGCTACCCGGTAAACGCGCTGGGTGGGCAGAGGCCCGGTCACGTCGAAGCGTTTTCCGGCAGGCGTCACCAGCGTGAACCCTTCGATTGTCTCGAGGTCGCCCACGCCGAAGTGAAGCTCGGGGGCATCAAAGCTTTGGTAGCCCCCGCCTGCCTTGAGCTCGCGCAACTGCATCCCTCTCGCGGTGCGGATGAACACCTTGGCGCCCACGCCAAAGCGGTTCTCGCCTTTGAGCACCAGCTGGAAGACCACATTGCGGTGCGCGCTCAGGTCGTTGCGGTAGACCTGGATGGGACCCTCTGAGCCGTTGCCGACGACGTCCAGATCTCCATCGCGGTCGTAGTCGACGAGCACGATGGAGAAGAGGTTGAAGTCGTTCACGAACCCCCAGGAGAACTGCCTCTGCACGAAGCGTTTCCCGCCTTCGTTGTGCATGAGCACGTTGAAGCCGAAGCCCTCCTTGGCGACCGCGCCTTCCGCGTTGACGATGTCTAGCCATCCGTCTGAGTCGAGGTCTCCAAACTTCGACGACCAGGTCCACCCGCCTGGGTGCTCGAACTGTTGTTTGCCCACGCGCTCCAGGCCATGGTTCTCTTGAGCGCGATAGAGCACCGCCGTGTCTATCTGGTTGCCCTGACCCTCGAACGTGTCGCGGTCGAAGAAGGTGCCTGAGCGCTTCATCAGCCGGCAAACCTCTTCAATCTTGGGATCGAACGCGTAGGTCTCGCATTCAAGCTGCTCTGTGTTCTCCGTGATGAGGGTCCACATCACGGCGAGCAGGCACTGGTCGCGGGAGCTGTCATCCCTGAGCGCCACGCAATCGCGGACCTTGAGCGCCTTTCCAAGGTGGAACGGGATTGTGGAAGATGCTTCGCGGTTGCGGCGACAGTTGGCTTTGTAAAACGGGTCTTGAATGCGGTCGCAATACTCCAGGCTCTGCTTTCGTTTCTTGTATTCGACCGCCGGAACGGAATCGATCGCTTCGGTGAGGCTCTGAGCGCCAGCGATGGTTCCCGTGATCAAGAAATCCAACCGACCGTCGTTGTCGAAGTCTCCCGTGTCCGCGCTCATGGAGAAGACGGGCATGGCGAAGTTCGCGATCGCCGGTCCGGTCAACCGTCGAAAGCCCTGTGCCGTCCCAACGTAAAAGCGATCCGGCACCACGAAGTCTTGGTTGACGTAGACGTCTGCCCAGCCGTCGTTGTTGAGATCGCTGACTACGGACGCCATCGCTTCTCCGTCCGGTCCTACCAGCTCCGTTTCACCAAACGTCATCCCGCGGTTCCAGGTGATCGAACTCTGTCGTCCTTCGCCATACCGCCGGAAACCGGTGGCCACTCCCATGGCCATGTTGCCGTTGACGATGTCCAGATCTCCGTCGCGATCGAGATCTCCAAAGCTGGGACTCACTGTGACGATGCCGCGCGAATTCGGTAGAGGAACCGGCGTCGACCGGTCAAATCGTCCCTGCTGATTCAAAAGCCCGAAATTGCCGTGCTGATACGTCGAGACAAAAAGATCCAACCAGCCGTCGTTGTCCAGATCCACGAACGCCGTCGCATAGGAACGGAGCGGCTCCAACCCCTTGGGCAGGGGGATGCGCGCGAATTGGCCGCTGAGGTTGCGATACACGATGGGCCCCTGGTCACTTCCGAACGCGAGGTCAGGCCAGCCATCTTGATCAAAGTCGCCCGCGCCGGTGCCTCGGCCGATCCAGAAGGGATCCGGATAGTCGCGAATCGTGTAGACGAAGCCACGCTCCAGTCCGATGGCGGGTCCTTCGAGGAAGTGCAGCTTTCCGTCGGAGGGACCAGCAGCCTGCAACGGCCGCTCTGACAGCGTGAGCCCCGGCACGTGGGTTACGCGCGGTGTCCACTCGACAGCTGTCGCCGGAGCCTGGTCCCCGGCTGGATCCAACGGCGTAGGCCCTCCGCCCAGCGTGCGCGCCGCGGTCAGCTCCCGGTACGCGTCCGTGTTGGGGCGTAAATACAAGCTCCGGTGCAGCACCGGCGTCACGAAGCTCACCCCGCTCACCAACACGAAGAGAAGTGCCGCGACGGCCATCGCCCACTGTGGCGCGGCGCTCTTCCAGGTGATGACAAACGAATAGAGGCTGAACGCGCCCAGGCTCCCCAGTAACGCGAACACCAAAGGCAGCGGCAATCCGGCGCTGTAGAGCGCGTGTGTGAGCACCACGTCGAACGCCATGGGCACCGGCAGCAGCAGTCCCACCAGGGTGGTGATCAGGACTGTTCCCGCGTTGGTGCTGTTCTGCAGCGAGTCCAAGCGAATCGTGTGCGAGAGCAGCGCGCCCAAGAAGCCGGCGATGATCATCCACGGCGCGGTGCGAATGAAGATGAACCAGAGCGAGCGGAAGAAGTCCTTCACGAAGCCGAGCACCGCCGCTGTGAACGGTTCGTATGCCGGAGCGAAGTCCGCGGTGAGATCCGCGCTCGCCTGTGGCAGACGGGAGAAGTCGCGAATGGGTACGTTCGCCAGCCGCTTCGCCATCAACGGAACGCCAATCAAGACGACCAGCAGATTGAGCGCGACCTTCGCCAGCGCCATGTAAAGCGGGAAGAGTGAGAACACCATCGTCACCACGACGATGTTCAGGGTGGGTGAGCTCAGCATGAGCGCGAGGGCGAGCTCAATCCGCTTTGACTGCAGCGCTCCCTTGAACACCGGCGCCGCACAATTCACGCAGACCCCCAGGGGCGTTCCAATCAGCATTCCCAACGCGCTGTTGGCCCATCGCGATTTCACCGGCTGGAACGTGATGTAGCGGAAGAGCGAGAACAGCAGCGCCCCCAGCACGATTCCGAACGCCATCCCGCGCCGGTTGTCATGCGCCCAGTTGACCGTGGTGAACGCGACTTTCTTCCAGAAAGGATCGTTCCCCTTCACGGGAAGGATGGGGAACATGGAGATCGTGTCGGCAACGGTGCCGCTCTCCGCCATCAGCGCCTTCCGGTTCAGATCCGGATAGCGCGAGAAGAGCTCGAAGGAGAAGACCAGCGCGATCACGGCAACGAGCGCTACGGCCGCGCGCTTAGGAGAGCGGAACATGGAGGAGCACCTTAGCGTGCTCGCATGACCGCCGTGCTCGTTGCGTCCAGACCAGAAGTAAAAGCAGGGCTGACACAGGCGTGGCGTTGGTCGCGTTGCAACCCGTCTGTGGCGAGTAGCCCGATCGCACGCTGTCGTCGGGTGCGTTCCCGTTTCTCTCCATGGGTGTGTCGCCCGTCGTGCCCTGTGGAGGCTGTGACGAGGTGGGCGGCGAAGTCTGTCCCGCGTCCACCGTGACAACAGGAGGCTCGGGCGTCCCGGCGTCAACCGTGGTCGGCGTGGTCGGTGTCCCGGCGTCGACGACAGGCGGTAGGGGCACGGAGGTCAGCGGAGGAAACGAGGTCTGCAGCGCGTCCCAGAGTTGCGAGTGCCCCTCGTCATAACCCAGGGCCCAGATCATCACGCCGGGCAGCTTGCGTTGCTTCACGTAGTCGTACTTGAGCGCGAGACTCTGCGCGTCCTCGTACCAGACCTGCCTCAAGCCGCCCGCGTCGTTGTAGCTGAAGTAGGGCGTCTGCGATTCCGGATCCCACAGACGCGCGTTCTTCGCCTGCGAGATCAAATCCCGGTACGACCGAGTAAACCCCGTGCCACGCGTGGCGTTGGGCAACGCGGCTGCAGGACTGACCGGCCAGTCGTACCCGTAATAGGGTAAACCCAAGACAATCTTGTCCAAGGGCGCGAGCGCGAGGTACCCGTCGGGATCTTCCAGCGAGCGGCGGACGTAGAGCTTCCACGCCTTTCCCCCCGTGAGCGGACTGTTCGGTCCCGCCTGACGAGCGCCGGTCCAGTGGTAGTTGTAGCCCATGATCAAGAACCGATCGACGAACGGGGTGAGCCGGCGAATGTCGTAGCCCGGGTAGAACGGCGCCCACGCGTAGACGTCGATCGTGATTTCGCCAGTGGGCGCGACTGCTCGGTACGCCGCTGACAGATCCCGCATGAAGGCTAAGAGATCTTCCGTCTGGTTGTCCTTCACAGGCTCGAAATCAATGTCCATCCCGTCCGCGCCGGCGCTCTGCACCAGGGCGATCATCTTCTGAATCGCGTTCACACGGCGGGGGGGCAGACGCAAGAGCCCGGCGAGATCGCCCGGGACATAAAAGGAGATCAGCGCCCTGCGGACCATTGCGGTGCGCGATCTCCACAATGGGTGACCGACCACTCGCGTTGAAAAGCCCGTGCGTGTTCTTGATGTCACCAATCTCGCTGAGCTCCGCACTGAAGTAGATGACGTGGGTCAGCACGTCCCAGCGGAACCTGTTCGGATCCGTCTGCACCCAGTAGGGAAGGAACCCGTAGACCACCCGTGAAGGAATGGCCGGCGCCTTCAGGGCGGTGCGGTGATAATCGACTGTGTATTGGACGGCGGCTTCAAACGGGTGTTGCCGCGCCTCCTCGTAGTGAGGGCTGAGCGGCAGCACCGAGACGACCAGCGGCATCAACGCGAGGGGTAGCACGCCCGGACGGTAAGCACGGGCGGTTGAGAGGGAATCTCGACCTTCCTCCAGTCGACGGTGCTTCTTCGAAGCAAGGAGGATGTCCGTTGTGGCAAGGGCTTAAATCGTTCACTCGCCTTGTGACGACATTCGCCCGGGTGGTAGTCAATCCGACGCCCTCGCGTCTGCCGCGAGCTGGCCCTGGAGGCCCATGAGAATCGTGCGGACTGCTGTGGTGAGTGCCGTCTGGATGTTGAGCGCTTCCGCGCTCGCAGTGCCTCTGCCGAACGTGGACGCGTTCCTGGACAGTCCGCAGACGCGCAAGCTCCCGAGACAAGCCCAGCGCGACGAGGGGTCGATCGTGCACACCGAGCGGCGACTCGGAGTACCCAGCTTCTCCTGGGCAGCCAAAGAGCCCTACCCAGGCGTGCCGCTCCGCCTTCTGAGGGGAACGCCGCAGCAGGCCGCGCGCCGTTACTTGA
>JBQTKE010000061.1:0-11691 GCA_052386435.1 Myxococcaceae bacterium | reverse complement strand
TCGGGATCGACCAGGCGGTAGGAAACCTTCGCAGAGTCCTCTCCCTTCACTCCCAGCTTGCGTGGCGTCCCGCGTCGTCCGATCGCGAGAACGATCTTGCGCGCCTTCACGTCACCGCGGTTCGTCGCGACCTTGAACGCGCCGTCGTCGCCGTGGATGTGTTCAACCTTCACCCCCTGCTCGACTCTTATCTGCGCCTTCTCAACGATCTTTTTCCAGGCGCCCAGCAGCTCTTCCTTGGAGATGATCTTCTTTCCGAATTTCCCGACGAGCGGGAGATCCACACGCTCGGTCATCACCAATTTTTGTCTGGGATAGTGAGCGATGGTCCCGCCCACGGAGTCTTGCTCCAGCACTCTGAAGCTGAGTCCTTCTTCCTTGCACGCGAGCGCCGCCGCCAGTCCCGCAGCGCCTGCGCCGACGATGGCGATGTCCACCAAGTCACCGCCAGCTTTCCTCGCTTGGCCCTTCAGTTTTACCGAGAGGTGCTTTCCAACCTGCAGTCCCTGCTGGAGAGCGTTCTTGATGAGCCCCATGCCACCCAGCTCACCGACGATGTAGACGCCCTGGCGACTGGACTCGAAGTACTCGTCGACGCGCGGTAGATCCTGACCGCGCTCGCTGGAGCCGAACACCAGCTTGATCGCGTCGACAGGACACTCCAGCTCGCACTTGCCGTGGCCGATACATGCGGAGGCATTGATGAGCACCGCGCGGCCGTCGACCACGCCCAGGATGTCGCCCTCAGGGCAGGCTTTGATGCAGGAGAGGCTGCCGATGCAGAGATCGGGATCGACGACGGGGTGCAGCGTCTGCGGGATGTGAAGGTTCTTCGAGATGGCCTGAGCGAGCGCCTTCTTGCTGTTCGCCTCGCGCCCAAGGTGACGCAGCCGCAGCACCCACGTCAAAACGACGGAGGACACCACGAAGAAGGCGATGGTCAGTACTTCCCAATCGAGCTCAACAGTCATGTCGCAGAAACGAGGATGCAGTCCTTCGGGTTACGCGGGATCATCGGGGCGCTTCGAGGAGCAACGGACATGCCCTAGCGACGACCCTACACTTCCGCGCAACAGACGGGAATTCCGTGATCTGTGCTCTCTCAGTGGAGCGGGGGCACGCCAGCGGGTGTGAACTGCAGAGACACGGGCAGAAAGCGGCAAACCTACATGTCGCACCTGCATTATCGCGCTCGCGGATACGCCTGGCGCAACAACGCTTGATGCGACAACCCGCTGCGCTTGGCCTGCTCGAGCGACAAGCCTTCGCCGTGTCCTCGGCCGCGTCCAGAGAAGAAGTAGCTGTCTCCTTCGCGGCGCCCTTGATCGGGACAAGAGGGGAGCTTGAGGGGATTTCGTAGCGCTTCGCAGGGGAGGTTCACGGCCACGTCGTAAGGCCCTTCAGCGCTGCCCTCTCGACGAACGAACTGTGCCTTCAGCCCTTGGAAGCGTAGGGCGGTAGGTGAAGCGCCGAGTAACCGCGTGACCTCGTCCACAGCTCGCCTCTCGGTCCATGCTTCCTTACCGCCGCGCGAAAACGGCAGCCAATCGCGCGAATCGAGCGGCGGTTGTTTCAACGCACGCAGCTCTTCCGCGCGCGCCGCGATCGTCCCTTGAAAAACTTGGCAGTGCGTGGTGTCGCAAGGGACGTGCGCTGGGTGGGGACTGTGATGAGCGTTGTGCGCGACCACGGTGGCGAGAGCGATCCGCGCTTCTCCCGTGATGGCGGCGTCCTCGGACCGCAGCACGCCGGCCGCGTATCGAGCCAAGGTGGTGCGAAAAAGAAACGCGGACTCCTTGCGCTCGCGACCGGGTGGGACCGCGACGAACGTTCCCGCGTACTCGCGTGGTGTCTTGAGGCCGGGAAATCGGATCCACCACGGGCCGCCGATGCACACGACCTCTCCCTCTCGCAACAGCTGCTTCAAGGGCGCGACGCCGTCGACGATCGCGGTTGCTCCTCGCTCCGAGACGCTGAATCCGGTTCCGCCACAGCTCGCTTCGACGCTGGCCGCGGGGAGCAAACCGAACGTGCGCACTTGCGCAGCGGTGTTCGCTCTCAAGGAGGGAAGCGACGTCACCAACTCATCGACGAACGCGCGCGGCGCCTTTCCTTTCCGCGCCATCACCGCCACGACGTCATCGGTGACCGCGACGATCCAGCCCAGCACCGGCCGTTGCTGCGCGTCCCGAACTGTTCCCGTCTTCGTCGCGACGCCTCTCAGCGCACCGGACTGCGGTAGCTCGGAGAGCGTTCCTTGCTCGGCGTTTCTCTGCAGCAGCTCCACAACGTCGGGGCGCGCGCGCGCGAGCAGCTGATACGCGCTGGCGAGAGCCAAAGGAGCAAGCGTCAGCTCCGCGCGCAGGCCAATCGCTTCCGCCATATCGCGTGGCGCGCGCGAGAGTCCCAATGACAAGAGCGCTTGAGTGAAACCTCCGAACAACCGACCGCGCGGAAGATCCAAGAAGTAACCGTTGCACGAGCGCAGCAACGCGGTTCGTGCGTCCATCGGGTCGCTCTGCCCGCATTGCCATTCGCTTCGGGTCAGCTCTGGCTTCCGCAGTGGTGGCGCGCTCAAGGAGGCGAAGACGAACGGCTTCAACGCAGATCCAAACGGCAGCGGGGTGCGCACATCACCGGATTGGGCGAGCACCTCTCCAGAGTGACGGCTCAGGACGACCCACGCGTCCACTGCGGCAAGCGACGAGGTCAACTCGGACAGGGTGAGAGGTGGCCATTGTGCGCCAGAGTTACAGTGCGCGAGGCGACCCCGGACGCGTTCCGGATTTTCGGAGACCAGACGCGCCAGCGCCTTGCGGCCTTCGTTTCGATCCAACGATGCGCCGCGCTCGAGCAGCGCTGCCGCCGCTGTCACGGACTGGTAGCCACCGTCATCCCAAGCGTTCAGCTCACCGCTCGTCGCGAGCGCCCACGCTTCATGAAACAGCCTGTCCTGCGCAGCTGCGGGGCAGTGGGCCCAGAGGAACTGGTGCGCCAGCTCGTGTCGAAGCGCTGCGGGGGATCGCAGCTCGATGCGGCCCGGCTGACTTGCTCCTCCTTGTCCCGGCGGCAGTCGTTCATTGAGTTGAATCCGAATCTCGCGCGCGGGTGCGCCGGCGCTGTCGAGATACGTCTGCTCCAACTTGCGCCAGTGCTCGTGCGCAGTGCGTTCCACGTCGAGGCGCGACGGCAATGCGTCGTCGACCAGAAACGCAGCGGTCGCGAGCAGGGCAGCGATCATCTCTTTTCGACCGGTGAGTGGAGTGCGGCGATCAATTTTTTTTCGACCGGGGACAGCGCGGTGCTCATTTCTTTTCGACCGGCGAGAGGATGGCCACGGTCTGCGCTGGGCTTCGTCCTTTCCGTCCCAGCGCGTACATGTCCGAGACGGTGGCAGCGGGCGCCAGATACTTCCCAGCGAACTGGGCGCGCATCACGTAACCCACGGTGCGCGGGCTGTCGCTCCACCACGCCGGTTCCTCGAAGAAGAAGACGGCCTTCTCCGGATCCAACGCGCGTCGCTTAAGTGACTCGTGCGCGAGCGGCAGATTGTACGGCGCGCCGCGGTACTGCTTGTCCTCGGTGAGCGGAACAAAACCTGCGGGCACCGCGTCTTCCACGACGTAGTAGGCGGAGCGTACCCGGTCGTCGCCTTCGGCGTTGAGCGTGAGCTCCACGTAGAGCTCCGCGCCTTGCATCACGCCTTGTCCTTCGTCGAGCAGCGTCTTTCCGTTCCCGCTCAGCAGGTAGTAGCGCCGCGCGATGCTCATTCCGTCACTTCTCGCCTTCGCGGAGAGGCTGGGCGTCTGCAGCACTGCCTTCAGGGTGGCCACGCCATCGAAGGCCGCGACCTTGATGTTACGAGCGCCAACCGGGAGCACCGCGGTGAGGCCGGCGCCACGCGGTTGGAACGTGAGCTTGCCCGCGCCTTCCACCTTCGGCGGAGCCATTGCGCGCAGGGTTTTGGCGTCGCGCTCGATCAACCACAAGCTGTGCAGGAGCGCGGTGCTGCGATCAAACGTGGAGAGCCGTGGCTCGTGGAGCAGCTCCAACACTCGGCGCCGTGCCTTGTCCACGTCGAGCTCTCCCAGCGACGCCGCGTGTCCCAGCACCGCGGTCAGGCCTACTCGGCGCAGGGGATAGCGCCAGAATGCATCGCGTGGCGGGAAGTTGGCGAGCTGGAAGAATTGATCGCGGCTCTGAGTCACCAAACGGTTGATCTTCTCCTGCTGGCCCGGCTCGTTGAGGATTCCTGCCTTCTCTGCCGAGAGCACCGCCAGCGCGGCGGAGTAAACGTCCAAGGTGTCGTCGTGATCGAGCAGCGCGCGAACTTTCGCGGCTTGCTTCGCGCCTCCGAGCCTCGTCAGCACATAGACGCGCGTGGCTTCGAGCTCTGCTGGCAACTCTTTCTGCGATTCCAGCCAGGAGACGGACTCGGTGAGGGCGGGCTCGTTGCGCTGCACCAGTCCCGCTTCCAAGCTGTAGGTCAGGCCGTCGAGCGCGATCAGCGTGAGCGGCACGGAGGGTTGGTTGTATCCGCCGAACCAGGTGAAGCCGCCGCCTTTGACGGCCAACCCGAGGATTCGTTGCGAGCCTTGCACCGCGCGCGATCTGGCTTCGGCGAGGAGCGCTTGGCTCGACGGATCCAGCTTGCCCAGCGCGTTCACCTTCTCCAGCGTTTGGTAGAGCGCGACGTTCGGCACGGTGGTGGAGACGAGCTGCTCGAGGCAGCCATACGGGTAGGTGAGGAGCTCGCGGACATTGCTCAGCGCAGCATCGACCGTCGAGGGCGAGAGGGTCAGCTCCACCAGCTGCGCTTGGCTGTCACCGAGCGGCGGCAGGGCGAGCTCGCCACCTTGGGCGCTGCTGACTTGCACGGTCTCTTCGAAGCTGGAGGGTTGGAGAGGAATTCGGCGACGATCCGCCAAGGACTCGCCCGAACCGGTGACGTTGATCGACACCTCGGCGCTGCCCGGCCGCGCGGCTTTGAGTGCGAAGGGCACGACCTGCTCGGTGGCGCTGGAGAGATCGACGTTGATCGCGACCTGGGTCTGGCCCAACGCCTCCGGCGAGGTCACTTTCACCTCAAATGTCTTGCCTGCTTTCTCAGTGATCCTCGCCACGCGAACGCTGCCCGTCGCTTCGTCGCCAGCGCGCAGAAATTGGGGGACAGACGCCACCAGGTTGAGCTTTCCGCGCGAGGCGAACTCGGCGGTGCCTTCACCGAAGCGGCCGGACGAATCCGCGGCGACGGCGGTCACGATCCACAACGTCTGGTTCGAGGGGAGCTTGAACTTCACCGTCGCGTGTCCGTCGCGGTCCGTCACCACGTTCGCGGTCCAGAACGCGGTGTCCCTCTCCTCCTGCTTCTGCTCCTTCGTCGGCGGCTTCACCGCGGCGAAGCGCACGTGCGGCAGACCGTTCAGCGTCTTCGCCAACAGCTCGCCGTAGCCGTAGCCCTGAAACTCATTCGAATAGAAGCTGGTCACGTTGTGGCGCGCGACGGGGTAGAAGAAATCGAGCACCCGCGGCCGCAGCTCGCCCTGCACGGCGTAGACGGCTTTGTCGACGACACCGACTGAAACTTGGGCGGAGATGCCGTCGCCTCTCGCGTTGCTCACGCGCAGATCGATCGACTGTTCCGAGAGGGGCGCGGCCTCGGACTTGAGCGGCGTCACCGAGACGGAGAGGGTGCGTTCGGAGGGAATGATCCGGAACGACACGGTGCGCTCTTCCCAGCGTCCGCTCGACGTGGCGTAGGCAATCGACGCGTAGACGCCACTGCCGAAGCGACGCTCGACTTCGAAAGGTTGGATGAGCGTGGTGCCTTTCACCGAGAGCAGCTGCGTGGAGTAAATGGCCGCGCCGGAGAGCGTGAGCCACACGGATCCTTCCGCGCGTTGGGCCGGACCCCAGTCGTCTGGAAAGAGCGCGACGAGTTGCGCGGTGGTTCCCGGCTCAAGCACGCCGTCGAGCGCTTCGAGGGTGAGCGAGGGAACTTTAACCACTGGCTCCGGACCGTCGCCCACCACGAGCAAGCGGGTCTCGCCGCTCCAAGGTTGGCCTTTTTTGTCTTTGAACTCCACGCGCGCGAGCACGGTGCCAATTGAGTGGGTTGGCGCGCTCGTTCGAAGAACGGCGTTCTCGTCGGTCTTGAAGGGTTGCCGCGACAGGCTCTTCTCGCCACCGCTGGCGGCGCGCAGCACGAACTCGATCGTTCCATCCATACCCGGCATGGGCTTTCCCCCGAGCGAGGTCGAGCGCAGGCTGAGCATGGCTTCGCCGCCGGTTCTCACGACCTTCGCGGAGAAGCGCAGTGAACCCATCACTTCGGTCTTGGAGAGGAAGAAGCTGGCCGACGCATTGGCGAAGGTCTTCTGATCGTCACGGGCGCGAACGGAGAGGGAGTAGCGGTAGGGGAGCTTTTCGTCGCCGGGCGCGAGCGGTGGCACGTCGATGGAGAGCTCGGCTTCGCCATTCGCGTCGAAGGTCAGCGCGCTCGCCCAAGGGTCGTCGCCCACGTCGCCCACGTTCGCGCGTTGAGCGATCGACGAGTAGAGCCGCTCCGGGACGGAGAGTTTTCCTTCGGTGGTGCTTTGCGAGCCGTACGTCACCGCGCTGCCTGCTCCGCCTTTTCCGGCGTCGTCTACCCACGTGGGCGAGTCGAGCAGCGAGCGGTACAGGAACACCTCGTAGCGCGTGTTGGGCGGAACGCCTCCCGCGTAGCGACGGGCTCTCACCTTCGCCTTGAGGGTTTGCCCGGGAACGACGGTCTCCGATTCGGGGGTGAGCTCCAGGTAGAACGTGGGCTTCACGTAGTCCTGGACGCGCGCCTCGGCCTGGTGCGCTTGGCCGTCCAACTCCGCGAGCACACGCACCACCCCGGTGTCGTGTCCGGTGGGAACTTTCAGGGATCCGCTGAAGCTCCCGAACTCATCAACTGTCGCTTGAATCGATGCTGGTGTGCCGGTCTCCGCGATCAGTTTCACGGTGACATTGCGCTTGGTCGGCGTGAACAGCCGCGAGAGGAAGGAGTCAGGCTGACGCGCCAGCCCGCGGAACTGCACCTCGTCACCGGGGTGGTAGATGGGTCGGTCGGTGTAGAGGAAGACGTCAGCCGCCACCGCGAGCGTCGAGTAGAAATCGGTGTCGACGACCGCGATGTCCGTCCCGACTTGAACGGTGGCGAGGAGCTTCGGTTCCTGCGTGTCGAGGAACACCTCGCCCTGCGCGTTCGTCTTTCCGGCGGCGCCCGGACCTTTGGCGGTGTAGAGCTGAGCTTGCGCGCCTTCCCTCGGCTTCTGATCCAAACCGGCCACGCGCACCAGCAACTGCCCATCCGTCTGCTTCGCTTGCACGGTGAGATCGCTGATCACCAGCAGCACCTGACCTTCGATGCGGCCTTGCACCAGTTGGACGACGTAGATCCCCGCGGGCAGG
Organism: Myxococcaceae bacterium; assembly: GCA_052386435.1. Lineage (GTDB taxonomy): Bacteria > Myxococcota > Myxococcia > Myxococcales > Myxococcaceae > JBQTKE01. The sequence continues at coordinate 4,251 of JBQTKE010000061.1, read as the reverse complement.
GGCTGGAGGACGACGTGACGCTCTTGGAATCCGCCGGAGCTGGACCACGCTTCGAAGCCGGGGACATTGAATTCGCGATCGGTGCCGCCGAGATCCAGGTTCAACCATTGGCTGCGGACAAGCTGCATTTCCTTTGGCACGCCGACCAGTCGCGGCGCGCCTTCTTGTAGGTGGCCCGCAAGCTTGGAGGGTGCGGGCTGGTGCTTGGGCAGGCCACCGGCGAGCGTGCTGCGCAGCTTCGGATCCATTGCGTAGAGGAGGAACGTGCCGGGCTCGTGCATCCCGTTGAGTCCGCGGGAGAGCGCGCGTCCGGGGTTGCGCGTGGTCGGTGGCGTTTCATAAGCGCGGCGCAGATTCGACTGAGCGCGTAGGAACGCGCCCACGTCGTTGGGCTTGAGGACGCGCAGCTCCACCGGCCCGTTCTCCGCGAACGCGACTTCGACAGCGGGCGCTTCTTGTGTGCCGAAGCTGCGCGGGACGGTCAGGTAGAGCGGCTTCGCGAGCCCGGCCGTCGAGAGCAGCGTTGCGATGAGGAGAAGAAGAGCTCTCATGAACGGAAACCTCCGCCGACCAACGCGCTGCCCTGGGCGGTGCCGCGGAAGCCCATGAAGGGCAGCGTCTCGAGGTCGCGCTTCGCAGCTTCGATCTCAGGCGGCAGGGTTCGGGTCAGGGGGTGTTTGGGATCGGCCGGTGGTGTGTCGGACCAGAAGCCGTCTTCGGTGATCTGCGAGGCGAGCTTGCCCAAGTGAACGCCCAGCGCGATGGAGCTGGGTTCTTTGAAGCCCTGTGCGATCGCGGGGGCGGCGTTGGTGAGGTTGGGGATCTTTCCATCGCACGCTTGCGCGAAGCGGCCGAGCAGGTGGTCCGACGATGCGAGCACCGCGTGGCCGCAGTGGGTTGCGCGGGCGAGTCGATTGGGGCCAGAGAAGATCTTCTCGAGCGCGGGAAGGTCTTCGGGTTTGCCCCAGACGATGGCGACCTCGGTGGGCAGGTTGCGATCTCCGCGCGGAGTCCAGGCGAGCGCGATCTGTCGCGGCGAGGTCTTCGCTTTGCCCGCGAAGAAATCTCGCAACGAGACTTCGTCCAGTTGTTCGGGCAACTGCGCGTTGAGGACGAGCAACACCGGCGTTTCTTCAGGAACGACCTTTAGCAGAGCGGGCGAGGGCGGTGCCTGGGTGAGACGGGCGGAGGAGAGTGCGCCGCTGAGCCCCGTCGGAACGAACGACTTGTTCTCGACCTTGAAGCCCAAGCGCAGCGAGTCTTTCAGGCCCAGCGCGTTCGCCAACGTCTGGGTCGCGCGCTTGAGGCCGCTTTCACTCAGCACGAAGGCGACGTCGTGTCCCGCGTCTCGTGGTGACAAGTCGACGCAGAGTCCCTGCAGCACCGCGAGCGGTTGTCGTCCCAGGACGATGCGCTTGTCGCGCGTGCCCGCGAAGACGGCGTGATCCGCGATCAGCCACCGCGCGATCTGAATCTTCTCGGCTGTCTCTTGACCGGGGCAGTGCGGTGCCGTGTAGACCCCGCGCTTCGAGGCGTTTTCGAGTGCGCGGTAAGCACTGTTTGCGCCGCCGCCGGGTGATTCAAGGATGACCACGGGCGTGCCGTCCTGTTGCTCCGTCGCCAAAAACACCACGCGGTAAGGATCCGTGAGGAGCTGTTGGGCGACGACTTCGAGCACGGCGCCGCGGAACGAGGCCTTGAGATCTTCACCTTTGCTTCCGAAGAAGGGCGCCCAGCCCCCGGCAAATCCCTGACCCACCGGTTTACGCAGGATCTTCTGCAGCCACGCGTTCTCGAGGAGCGCGCCGTGCACCTTGCTCACTGCGTTCACTTCGACCCAGAACGCGGCGGTCGCTTGCGTCTGCGGCGGGGTGAGCTCCACCGGGTTGTTGACCTCGCGACCGGTCAGCGGCGCTTGGCTCACGGTGCGCGGCGCGGGCTTCTCGTAGAGTAGGGCGAGGGTGAGCGACGCAGCGAGAAAGGCGGCGAGGCCAACCAGGGGCCAGAACTTATGGTTCATGCATCCACTCCTTGAAGCGGAAGAAACCGAGGAAGGCCGCGTTGTCCCGGCGGGGACGCCATTCGCGCGGCGCTTCGGTGCTGAGGCTGTCGAAGGTGCCCACGCGCACGGACGCGCCCGGTTCACCTGGGTGGTAGACGATGCGGGTGGCGCCGTGGACCGGCTTCACGACCAACATCAGATGGAAGAGCGGGCCGGACGGCGTCTCCTGTCGGTAGGCGAGGAGATCTCCGGTGCTCAGCGTCGCTTCGGCGATGGGCTGGAAGTTGTACGTGAGTAAGGTTTCCGCGTCGGCAAACGCGAGCGGCTCGTTCTTCCCCCCGCGCCAGAGCGGCTCTCGTTGGTGGCGCAGTCGCGCGTACGCGGTGCGGTAGCTGAACCGGATCAAACCCGCGCAGTCGCGTTGCTCCGGAACCCAGCGCGGATCCGGCCGCATCGCTTGGGCCACCGCGGTCTCGGCGACGGCTTCACGGAGAAGGGTCAGCGAGGGTCGTGTTCGCTCGAGGAGCGCTCGCGCAGTTGATGCTGCCGCGGTGGAGTGCGTCGCATGAGGCAGCGCGGGAGGGGTTGCCGATTTTGCCGGTGCCGAGAGCGCCGCACCAGGCTGTGGTTTCGGCGCCGGAGCTGTCGACACCTCAGCCGCGGCGAGCGTGACGAGCACAAGCCACTTCACTCCGCACCGAAATCTTCTGACGCCCCAGCGAGCGTCTTCGCGCCTTGCTCGAGTCCCTTGGGCCACTCTTTCCCAGTAGGCGCGGGCTCGGCAGAGGGGACGTAGACCAGCGCGTGGTTATCGCCGAGCAAGTTCACCCACGCGAGCGAACGCGTCGTTCCCGGTGTCGCGAGCGGTATCTGCACGGTGCGCCGAAGCTCCTGTGGCGTTCCTTCGAAGAGCGTCAGGTTCAGCGTGGCGATGGTGTGCGCTTTGTCGCCGCTGGGCCAGTAGTTGGCGGCGATGAGGAAGACTCCACGCGGCGGAGCTCGGTGGACATAGAGGTAAGGGCCGTAAGCGGGTTGATCAAAGTCTCCACCTTGCTCGTTCAAGAAGAACGTCCCGCCCGAGGGGCTGGCGGTGTTTGCCCAGTACACGTGCGCCATGCTGCCGACGTTCAGCGCGCCGTCCGCTTTGTTCTGCTCGGTCGGCTCGTAGATGTGGAGGTCGGTGTACACGCCGTCCGTGTCACTGGTGAGGATGGCCTTGAGCGGCACCGGCGGGATCTGCGCGAAGGTCGTGACCTGCTTCATCGTCGTGCCGGCCTGGTTGGTGGCCCTCACTGTGACCACGTTCTTTCCGCTGGCGGCGGGAAATTTCCGGGAGAAGCGGCCGTTGAACGTCCGCATCAGGTAGCGGTCGCCGTTGATGCTCACGACGATGGGATCGATGGTCGTGTCCGAGACAGTTCCTTCCAGGCGCAACATCCGATCGACGGTCCACCCGCCCGAAGGCGCGGTGACTTTGACGATGGATAAGGTTTTTCCCGTCCCAATCGGAACGCCCTGGGGCACTCGCGCGGGCGGGGCTGGGGTCTGGGTCAACAGCAGGAGAGCGAGGACTTTGAGCATGAACGGAGGCGACCGCGCCGACGAGGGGGATGCGACACCGCTGCGGGGGCGGACGATACGACGAAACGCCTCGCGTGCCAGCACTGTCTCGTGGGGCTTCTCCACCTACTCGGGTTGGGAGGAGACTGCGCGGCCATGATCCTCTCACTCCTCACTGTGACGTGGCTCTCCGCGGTTCCGCCGCTCCCCACTGAAGCGCAGCTCAAGACGCTGAGCGCGCGGTTCAAACCGGTGGACATCACCGCGGACGTGAAATCGCTGCCTGTGAATGAGAAGGCGGCGCTCGCGAAAATTCTTCAAGCAGCGCAACTTATGGACACGCTCTACGTGCGGCAGTCTTCGCCGGGCAACGAGACGCTGCTGCTTCAGCTGTTGCAGGACGATTCTGGGTTGGGGCGGGAACGGCTCAAGGCGTTCATCCTCCACAAGGGGCCCTGGTCGCAGCAGGACGGCTACGCGCCGTTTCTTCCGGGCGTGGGTGAGCGTTCTAAGTCGGGGAATTTCTATCCGACGGACTCCACCAAGTCGGAGATTGAAGCGTGGATCGCCAAGCTGCCCGCGGCGGAGCGAACCAAGGCGATGGGGTTCTTCACGACCATTCGCCGCACGCCGGACAACAAGCTGACCATCGTTCCGTACAGCATGGAGTACCAAGGTGAGCTGGGCCT
>JBQTKE010000060.1:0-10853 GCA_052386435.1 Myxococcaceae bacterium | reverse complement strand
ACGACAATCGCCGCCAGCGAAGAGATGTGCTCGCTCTACGACACGCTTGGGCAAGGCGCGGCGCGGCTGATGGTGCAGAACCTGGGCGCGCTGGTGAACAGGGTCAACAGCAACAGCAGCTGCGGCTTCGAGAACTTGTTCAAGAAGGCGAACCCCGACACCGTGGCGGGAAGTTCCGGCGAGCTGGGGTCCATGAGCTGGGTGGTCAAAGGCTGCGGCATTGGCGACTCCAATCCCTCTTCGCTCTCCACGGATTGCAAGGGCAACACGACGTGGACCTTGGGCCGCGCGGACATTGATGCGACGCGCTTTGTGACGGGAATTCGCAAGAAGGAATTCCTGAACACGTTCTTCGATTCCATCACCCCCAACTCGCACGAATCGGTCCGCTTTCAGATCACGGCGAAGGGCTTTCAAGGTTTCAGCGCGTACTCGGTGAAGCTGGGTGCGAATGCTCCGGAGGTGGCGCTTCAGCTCAACAGCGGCGAGGTCTCCGCGTCGGTGAAGCCGATCATGGGCGAGCGGAAGAGCGCACTCGGGACCTTCGACATCCCCACTCCGGTCGCCGAGATCTCTCAGATCACCGTCACCAACGCCAACGTCACCCTCTTCAAGAGTGGGATGCAGTTCAACTTCAACATCCCGCGGGCGTCCTTGGAGGCGTTCAACGGCACGTTGGGAGCGCAGAGCAATCGGATCACGGGGACCCTCGCGGTGGATGATCACGAGCTGGTGATTGACCAGGGGAAACTGGATCCGCTCTTCGACCAGGCGAAGTTTGACGAGAGCTACGCCTGCACCGCCGACCTGCGCTCCGTGATTCGCTGACGCAGTGCCAATCACCCTTCCCGCCCACGCCGCCGCGGTGCTGCCTTTTTTCCGGGCGCGCCGCGTACTCTCACCCCTCGCGCTCGTCGTCGGCGCATGCGCGCCGGACTTCGGCTACCTGGTGGCGATCCAATCGCTGCGGTCTCACACGTTCAAAGGCCTCTTCACCTTCTGCCTTCCTGTGGGCTGGGCCATGTACCTCTGGTCCTGCGTCTTGGTGCTCCCTGTCTTGAAGCATGCCAGTGGAAACGCGCTGGGGATTGACTGGGGACGCGTGCTCGATCCGGAGCCGCCTCGCGGGCTGGCTGCCACTCCTTCTCTTTTGATCGGCGCGGCAACACATCTGATCTGGGACGGCTTCACCCACCGCTTCATGTGGCCCGCGGTGGCGCTCTACGGCGACCTTCGCGTGAACGCCTTCCTGATCACGCGGGCGTTGCAACATCTCTCCACTCTGATCGGCACCACGATCGTCTTCCTCTGGCTGCGGCGAAACTTTCCCGCGCAGGGAACACCGACGCCTCGGTTCCGACTTTGGCTGGGCTGGATGACCGTGGTCTTCGCGGTGGCCAGCTTGGTGAGCACGCTCCTGACGCGGCGGATTCTCCCCAGCGTCGAGGGCGCGGCGTGGAGTCTCTTCTGGCCCACCCTCTCCGGCGCACTGTTGGGTCTGACGCTCGCCTGCTTGGCGGTTCGGCGACGTGCGTGAATTTGATCACCTCGAAGAGCCGATGAAAGAAGCCCCCGAAAGGTCGCCACGGTCTACCTGCGTCGATCACCGCCTCAGCGGCAGGTGCGCTGGCCGTGACGGCCGGTTCAGGCAAGGCACCGAAAACAGCCGTCACCAAGGGGCTCGGCTGCTCGCTCCGCTTCGATTGAGACGAACGTCGGTTAAGTTAAGCTGAGCGCCATGTTCGCGCGTTGGCTGGGACTCTTCTGCGTGGTCAGCATCGTGGGCTGTCCTGGCACCAGCGCCGACGTGGACGGAGGGGCTCTTTCGTGCCGAGGCGATCCGCGTGTCAGCGCGTTCTCTCCAGACGTGCAGTTCAGCTCCAACGACGGCGCCATCAAGGCGAGCGTGGTTGAAGGAACGCCCAATCCACCTTCGCGCGGAACCAACAGCTGGCGAGTGCGCCTAACCGAAGGCAGCGGCAACGCGCTCACCGGCCTCTCGCTTACCGCGGATGCCTTCATGCCCGACCATGGCCACTCCGCCTCCGTCCGCCCCACCGTGACCGCGGAAGGAGATCTCTACTCAGTGACGCCGCTCTCCTTCTTCATGCCCGGCGTCTGGCGGATCACCCTCACCTCCCAGATGTACGTGCGATCCGTCGCGCTCTGGTACTGCGTGGAGGGGTGACGATGCGCCGCGGACTGGAGGTGGCGACAACGAGCGACCGGCGTCCGGTGCTTATTCTCTTCGCGGTCGCGATGCTCGCCACTGCCTCGGCCTGTACGAAACCAGAGCAATACACGCTGACGCGAGAGGCGCTGCTCGATCCCGTTTCGTGCAAGGGCTGTCATCCAGACACGTACGACGACTGGGCGGGAAGCATGCACGCCTACGCCGCGGAGGATCCGGTCTTCATCGCGATGAACCGGCGCGGACAACGTGAGACGCAGGGCGCGATGGGAAAGTTCTGCGTGCAGTGTCACGCGCCTGTCGCGTTTCGAGAGGGACTTTCCACCGACGGCTTGAACTTGGCGGAGTTGCCCTCGGCGATGCGTGGCGTCACCTGCTTCGCCTGTCACAGCGTCGACAATGTGGAAGGCACACACAACAACCCGCTGCGCATCGCCGAAGACGGAGTGATGCGCGGAGGCATTCGCGATCCGCTGCGGAACGGCGCCCACGCCAGCGCCTACTCCGCGCTCCACGATCGAGATCGCTCCGAGTCTTCTTTCCTTTGCGGCGCCTGCCACGACGTGGTCACTGATCACGGCGCAACGATCGAAAGAACCTTCGCCGAATGGCAGGTCTCTGTGTTCGGCAAGAGCACCGGTGGGACGTCGTGCGGTCAATGTCACATGCCTCAAAGCGCGGAGCCGCGACCCGTCGCCGCCGTCACCAACGCTCCACTGCGTCGCTCGCACAGTCACCGATGGCCGGCGGTGGACGTCGCGCTCACGCCCTTCCCGTCGATGGACCTCCAGAGACAAGAGGTGCAGACCGCGCTCGACAACACCCTGCAGAGCGCGCTGTGCGTGGAGCAAGGCGGGCGCCGCGTGCACGTCATTCTCGACAACGTAGGAGCCGGCCACAGCTTTCCCAGCGGCTCCGCGCAAGATCGCCGGCTCTGGGTTGAAATCTTGGGCTACAGCGGCGCGAACGTCGTCTACCAGAGCGGCGCCATTCCGCTGGGCGGAGACATCACCGCGCTGACCGACCCGGACTTGTGGCTGATGCGCGACTGTATGTTTGACGCCGCGAAGGCACCGGTGGACATGTTCTGGGAGGCCGTGACTACCGAGGGCAACACCCTCCGCGCTCCGGTCACCTTGGACATCACCGACCCGCGCTACTACCAGAGCCACGTTTACGCGAGCTACCCGCGTACTGGCGCACTGCCCAACCCGGTCGATCGCGTCACGGCGAGGGTTCTGCTCCAGCCGGTGGGGACGCACGTCCTCCAATCACTCATCGCCAGCGGTGATCTCGATCCCGCTGTCGTCTCTGCGATGCCCACCTTCGTGGTGAACAGCAACACCTCGCTGGAGTGGACCCCCGCCGCCACGCTCAACTACGTCGACAAGACCACGGGTCAACCCGTGACCTGCGTCACCGCCACCAACCTCGACGTGCGCGCCGACAAGTTCCCCGCCAAGCGCGTGGATCGCTGCGGACCGTAACCTTCACCCGCACGGCGCCCACTCACCAGGCGGCCTCAGCTCCACACCACGGCTTCTTGCAGTTGTTGATCCAAATCCCGCAGCTTGGTCTTCACCAACCGACGCATCGCTACGCCATTGCGTGCATCAAGAGCGCGCACCAACTCTGCTGACCAAGCGACGCAGTCTTTGCGGTGGTCGAAGGTGAAGCGCCAAATCGCAAGACGGTTGAGGACCTCATCGACTGCGAACAGACACGCCTGGACGGCGGGATTCTTGGAAAGGCTGCCCGCACACAAGAGAAGCTCGCAATGGGCTTGGGCGATCTCTTTCGCGTCCAGGTCTTGGTTCTGAGTTCGAACGATGATGCCGAACTCGGTCACCTTCTCCGCTAGAATCTTCCGCTTTCGCGAAGAGGTTCGACGCAGAGCAAACGTCATCGCGGCCGCAAGCAACACCCGCCTTGCCTCAAGCACTCGCGCGAGCGACACCTTCTTGGCCGAGGCTTGACTGCGCGCCGTGCTCTCAATCCATTCACGCAGCATCACCGTTCCGTCACGGCGGGCCGTCCAAAGCTCATTGCGTCCTTCTCTCACCCGTCCATCACCCGCCAGACGTGCCTTCGCCTCCCGCACCGCGCTTCGTCCCACACCCAACCTGTCCGCCAAAGCCCGCTCCGACGGCAGGCGCTCGCCGACCGACAATCGACCCGCTCGGATTTCGTCTTCGATCCAGATCAGCACTCTCTCCGTCGCACCCAGCCGCCCCATTCCACACGCCCCCTCTCCCCAAACTGGTCTGACAGTCAGACCGATCACCCGTGCCAACGCGCACAACAAGTCGAAACCTTTCAAACGCCGAGGGAATCTCGTCGCGGTAGACGCTTCGACCGTGGTCTGACCGTGGTCTGACTGGTTTCATCGAACCACTTCGGTGAAGCCGTCAAATTCAGTGCCGAGTTCGTGCCAACACCCAGTCAGACCGCGGTCAGACCAACCGCCAGCGCACTCAACACTCTAGGGTGAAAGAGTTTTAGACCGTCGAAGGCAAATGGTCAGACCGTCAGACCAACGGTACGCGGCGCTCAGTCTTTGGACAGTCGTCGCACCCGCCAGACTGAAAAGCGCCGCCTACGTCACGCTCGAATCGAGGCACAATGAACGTGGGGCTGACGCAGCGGTCAAACGAGAGCCGCGCCACCGGTCCTTCTTCCCAGGCGAGTAATGGCGTCGTCGCGCAAGCCCGCCAAGCATTGAACGGGCTCAGCGCGTGACGGAGGCCCAGAGCAGCGGTGCCGGATCCCGCGCGACCCACCACAGCCCGCGGCGCTGATAGACACCAAAGTGCAGGTGCGGCGGCGTGTTCCTCGCGTTGCCCGTGTTTCCTACCCACCCGATCACATCGCCCGCGCTGAGCCGCTGACCGACATGAAGGTCCGGCTTCCAACCATCGAGGTGGGCGTAGTAGTACGCGGCCTGTCCCTCGCCCACGATCCACGCCACGCGCCCGCCCAGCGAGTCGTTTCCAATCCGCACCACATAGCCGCGCGAAGCTGCAACGACCGGAGTGCCCAGCGGAGCAAAGATGTCAGTGCCCCGGTGCTTGCGCTTTCCACCGTCGCGCGAGGCGCCGAACGTGCTGACCACGCTGCGTGGCGCAACGCCCTCAACCAGAACACACAACGCGGGAAGCTCCGACGAGAAGATCCACGAAGGCGCAGCGAGCCAAGCACCGCATAAGACCACACCAATGAGAGCGATGATCGCGCCCCATCGCCAGCGGCGGAAGGAGGCGAGGGTCGAAGCGTTTGAGGCAAGGATGGGCTGTGTCTGGTGCGGGTCCATGCCGGTGACGAATTGCACCCGCTGTGCCTTACCCAAGCGCGCGAAAGCAGGGCCCCACCGCGAAGTCAGCGTGGCCAACCCGCCGCGAAAGCAGACGAGCAGAGTATGCGCAGCGAGGCCAATCACCCGCGAGCACAAAGGCACGCTCGCCAAACCGAGACCGAGTTGGCGAGAGCGTATCCAAAGCTTCTCGAAAACGAGCCCGTGCCAGGTTCCCGCTTTCCGGAAACGTTCTCCGAGGCGCGAAACCGATCCATCCAGCGAAGCCGAAACCTCGGTACCGCAACCATCGCTAAGAAAGCGGGCTTCTTTCTCAAGTGCGGAGACTCTTGAGCGCCTCGCGGAAGAGCAGCTCGAATGCGGCCTCCGCCCCGGCCCTCTCGGACGCAGTGTCCGCGGCTTTCTCCGCCTGCTGCGGCTTGTAGCCCAAGTTCACCAGAGCAGAGACAAGGTCATCCCGAGCACCCGCAGGAGGCCTGATCACCTGAGCGCCCGCGTGGGACTCAATGGCCAACACCTTCACCTTGTCCTTGAGCTCCAGCACCAACCGCTCCGCAGTCTTCTTCCCCACCCCGTGAATCTTGGTGAGCCGCCCGACCTCCCCGCGGCCAATCGCCTGAGCCAACTCACCCACCTCGAGGCCAGAGAGCACCGCCATCGCCAGCTTCGGACCCACGTGAGGCACGGAGGTGAGGAGTAAGAACATCTCTTCCTCTGCTCGAGACAAAAAACCGAAAAGATCGAACGCGTCCTCGCGCACCACAGTCCGAATGCGAACCTGCGCGGCGTGCCCTTTTTCGGGAAGCCGAGCGAGGGTGAGCAGCGAGAAGTGAACGCGGTAACCCACGCCATTCACGTCGAGGATCGCGTCGTTGAGGTTCTTCTCCGAAACGGTCCCGCTAAGCGATGCAATCATCCGTTTTCCCCGAAGCGCTGGTACGACGGGGTGAGGCGGTCTTCCAGCAGAGAGAGGACGTTGCGCTTCTTACCGGAGCGCGAGGGGGCTGCCGGCAATCTTCCGCCACGCGCTTGATTCAAGTGACAGAGCGCCACCGCGAGCGCGTCACTGGCGTCGTACCGCTCGAGTTCGGGCAGCTTCAAAAACGTCGTGACCATCCGAGCCACCGCGTCCTTGCCATCCGCACCACCCGCGCCGACCGACTTCTTCACGCGCGCTGGCGAGTACTCGAACACGGGAAGGCCGGTCTGAGCCGCGACCAGCAACGCCACCCCGCGCGCGTGACCCAGCACCAACGCACTCCGAGCATTCTTGAAAGTGAAGAGCCCTTCCACCGCGACCGCCTGCGGCCGGTAGAGCGAGAAGGCCAGGGTCAATCCGTCGAAGAGCTCTTTGAGCCGCAGCTCCAAGGCTTGGGTCGCGTCCACCTTGAGCACGCCGTGGCCCACATAACGTGGCTGCCCGGCGCCCTCTTCGACGATGCCGTAGCCCATAAAGCGGCTACCGGGATCGATCCCCAGAACTCGCACCGGTTGCGTCCCTCCTGGCACAGCGGAACAAATGTGCAGACCCGTTTCTAGCCCGCGCTACAGGATCTGTCGAATTCCTGGTGAGGACACACAAACACTGCAGCCGCCCGTCGTCGGAGCTGATTCGGGAGCAACGGGGTACACCTCTTCGCGCGGCAGCAGCAGCGCTCCTTCTCCTTCGTTTTGGAAGTGCTGGTGCTGTTCCTTGGCGAGAGCAGTCACGTCCGTGATCTCACCGGGTGTCGACCTTCAGGGTCGACACTTCCGGACAAGGCATCCTGAAGTTGAATCAACAACGGCGTCTCGCGACGACAGCGCTCCTTGATGGCGCGGGTGATGGTGTCCGCAGGCATGTTGTTGTCACGCGCAGTGGCAATCGCGACGCGCAGCCGCGCCGCGACGGTGAGCTCCTTGATGACCTTCGAATAGAGCTGCCCTTCACAACGCCGCCCTGCACGGCTTTGAAGCGCCTGAGCTTGGACCAGCGGTTGTGACCGACATACGGCGCCCTTCTAGCGCGCCTGCAGCAGCTGTCGCGCCTCATCCGCGTACTGTCCTTGAGGATCCAGCTGCAGGTAATACTTGAGCTGAGCGTGCGCTTCGGTGCGGTTGCCCGCGTCCAAATAGATCGACGCCAGCAACAGCACCGCTCGGCCGTTCGACGGATCCAGAGCCAACGACTCGAGAGCCGCCTGTTCCGCGCCCACGTTATCGGACGAGTCAAACCGGGCCAGTCCCAAGAAGAGCCAAGCTGTGGGGTTGCTCTTGTCCTCTTGAACCCACTCGGTGAGCGCGTTCGCGGCTTCTTTCGCGTGTCCGGCTTCGTAGAGCTGAATGTCCTCGTCCAGCGAACGGGCCGAGAGCAGCGCGGTGTCAGGCGCCAAGACCTCTTCGTTGGCGACGAGCGCTTCGGCTGAAGGCTGGGCAGGCGTGATCGGCGGGGGGTTGCTCGTGGCAATTGGCTGTAGCCCAGCCGCAACAAGGACCGCGTTCGTGGCCTCGGGGATGCGGTGCTGGTACACACGCCAAGCGGTGAAGGCCATCAAAGAGACGGCAATCAGAAACCCACTCAGCGCGAGCAGGGCATTGCGCAGACGGTGCGAGGGGTGCTGCACCAGCGAAGGGACTTGCACCTGCGCGAGCGCCACCGGCGTAGGGAGCTCATCGTAGAAATGAGCCTGGGCCGCTTGCGCGGCGATGTCATCCGACTCGCTCTCGCAGGTGGACGCAGGCGCAGGCGAGGTCATCCGCGCGAGCGGCGCCTTGGACATTTCCACTGCGTGCTTCGACTTGTGGAAATAAACGATGACCGCGGGCTTGCCCTTCGCGGACGCGCGAGCGACCTCGACGACGGGCCGGATGTTGAAGGCGTCCAGTTGCCGCTGCAGCTCAGCAGGGAGCGCGTCTTCCGACGGTTGCGATGAGACCGCACGCGGTTCGAAGAACTGGGGCGCGGAGCGCTGATAGCGCGTGTACTCGGTCGCTGGCAGCGGCGCGATGACACCCAGCTCGTGGAGGCGGGTGATCACCTCCAGTGTCAGCACTTCTTCGACGGGGCTCTCGAGGATGACTTGGAGCACCGTTCGCGTTCCGTCGAACAGCCGGACGATGCCTTCAAGCCCCTCAGGTAGCTGGCCCAGCGACTGAGTGAACTTGGCGAAGTCAGCCCCCAGCACCGCAGAGAGTGGAACGCTTCGCGCCAGACACTCGCGCCAACGCAACGCGCGAGGATGGAGTCGATCGTAGAACTCGCGCCCGTCCAGCGTGAACACGCCTTGCTCCAGCGCGGGGCCAAACGAGACTTGGTACGCGCCTTCCGCGAGGAGAAGGATCCGCAGCAGCGCAGCCTCTCCTTGCTGTTTCTCCAAAGCGGCTCCCACCACGCGGCCATCGCGGAAGGAGATGCGGGCTCGACCCTCGAGCAGATCCACGCGCCCTGATCGCACGCCCGCCAGCAACGCGCGCAGGAGCACCGGAACTGGCAGAGAGCGGGTATCGGTCCGGTAGCTGCCGTCCATCCCTCGAGGGGACGCGCGCAGCTGCACGTGGGAAACAATGTCGTTGACGAAGACCGGCTTGGGAAGAAAGTCATCCGCCCCGGCTCCGGTCGCAAGCTCGCGGTGCATGGGCTCCGCCTTGCGGGCAAGAAGCAGAACGGGCAGGTGAGCGGTGCGCAGCTCCGAACGAAGTTGGCTGCAGAGTCCGAACCCATCCAGTCCCGCCAGATCCACCTCGGAGACGATCACCGACGGCAGTCCGCGATCCGAGGTGAGCTGGCGCAGCGCTTCTTCCGCGTTAGCGACGGCGATGACGCTGAGGCCCGCCTTCACCAGCGCTGCGCCCAACACGGACCGGGTGCGAGGATCCGGCTCGACCACCAGGATGCTGGGCGCGGTGGTCTGGCCGAGCAGCGCTGCATGAATCGACGGCGATGCGCGTTCGCTGATCCCGGAACCGCTTCCATTGCGCCCCGATGCCAGCATCGGAGACGCGGACAGTTTCGGAAGGGGCGGCATGCTCAACGTGCTCCAGGCTTAAGGCGGCGCGGAAGCTACCGCGCGACATTCCGCCAAGTCGAGGGCCCTTCCTGGAAGTGAATCGCGGAAATTTCAGAGCCTCAAGGGCCAGGCGCCATATAACCGCCATCAATGAATGGCTCGACCCTGCGACTTGCCCTCGTCGTCCTTGCCTTCACCGGCGTTTCCGCTCCGGCGTTCGCCCAGTCCCAGGAGGACGAGACCACCCCAGTCCCCGCCACCGAGGAGACGGCCCCCGCACCATCTATAGACGACGAGCGCCCTGCCCCACCACCTGCCGTTGACGAGCGGCGCTATCCCGCGGACACCACGCGCGGGGTTCGAGAGGCAAGGACCCCGGACCGTCGTGAGACTTTTGGCGCGGTGATGGCACCAGCGGCCCTCCCCAGTGGTGCCCAAGCCGGTTACGTGTACATCGGCGTGCAAGAGCTGGGCGTTGGGTACCGGCAGGGTGTGGGGATCTTCGAGCTGGAGGGGCGCGGCCGGTTCAACTACTTGCTTCTGTCTCTGTCGATCGAAGGCGTGGCCAAGTGGGCGGCCTATCGGGATTCGCGGATTGAGGTGGCGCCGTATCTGGGCGTGGGCTTCGTCCTCGACACCGGGGCGCGCTACTTCGAACCCGCCAACTTCGCGCACCTGGGCTTAAAGCTCCTCGCCGGAGCAACGTTGACTTACCGGTTCAACGAGACTCTGCGCGGCATCGCCAATCTGGAAATCCCCTACGACCTCTCACTCACCACGAACGGAGGCAACATCTTCAACCCGCTGGCCGGCGTGGGCGTGGAGATTTATCTCGGCCAGGACATCTCGGCGCTCGCGCTGGGCTCGCTCGGCTACAGCGGGCTCAAGGAACCGCTCGCTGTTCCCGCGGGGCGCGTGGGCTACCAGCTGCGGCTCGGCTTGGGGTACCGCTTCTTCTAGTGTTCGGGGCGTGGCGAGCACGGCGTGCCGACCGCCATGCTGTATGGTCGAGTGGTCGAGCACATCGATGTCTCGGTGGAGCAGTTTCAACACGTACTTTCGTCGCTCGTACGAGGGCCTCTTTGAAATCACCCCTCACGCCTTGATCGGCGCTGAGTAAGGCGAGCTCGGTCCGTCGGAGCTACTGGACCTTCTTCATCTCGGGCAGGAACTTGTCCGGGCCCAAGAAGCCCGTAACGCGCGGGTCCTCCAAGACAACGCCTGCCGACGAGACGAACGCCACGACCGGCAGTCCTTGTACCCCGTAGCGCTCAAAGAGCACGTCGGTGAGATCGCCGGATTCGGTCGCATCGACCTTGATGTTGGTGAAGCGCTCCGACTCGCGGATCACGTCCTGAACGGTATA
>JBQTKE010000059.1:0-6934 GCA_052386435.1 Myxococcaceae bacterium | reverse complement strand
AGCACGCCTTTTCCGGCGCGGGCGATGACGTCCATCGCGTTGTCCAGCTGCTTGCGGCAGTCGCACTTCATGCTGCCGAAGACTTCAGAGGTCAGGCATTCGGAGTGGACCCGGACGGGCACGCCTTCCATGCCGGAGACCTCGCCCATGACCTGGGCCACATGCTCCCGGCTGGTTCGCTTCTCGCGGAACACCACGGTCCTGAAAACGCCTCGGTCGGTGGGGATCTCTGCTTCGGAGTACCGCTCCAGCAGATGTGAGGCTTTCTTCATGAAAGTCGAGGTGTTGCAGGTGTTTGACATGTGTGGGTTCACCTTCAGCCGAACGTTCATAAAACGCTGCCTCGTCCTAGGGAGTCAAGCAGCACGCTCGCTTGGAGAGTCAATCAACAGACGCCTCTTGGATGCGCCAGGGCCATTCGCGTTACGCGGTCCATGAGACAGGAATCAGCTCCACTCGTTCACCTGAAGCAACCCCGGAAGATTCTTTGGGAACGCGCATCAGGTGGGTGGCGGATACGGCGGAACGCAACGCACCGGATGACTGACTGGAGAGCGGGTAGACGACCCACTCGTCTTTCTCCCACACGGCGCGGACGCGGACGAAGTGAACCACGCCACCGGGAGCCTTGGCGTAAGGTGCTCCCGCGATTCCACCCTGGGCCGCGTGTGCCGGTTCGCGCAGTCCCAGCCACCTTCGCAGGGTGGGGCGTACGAACAACTCAAACGTGACCAGGGACGAGGTGGGGTTTCCGGGAAGCCCGATGAAGATTGTCTTTCCGCGCGTCCCCACCGCGAGCGGTTTTCCCGGTTTGAGCGCGACCCTCCAGAACGACAGCTTTACCCCCAACGAGGTCATCGCTTCGCGGACGAAGTCCTTTTCGCCCACCGACACGCCCGCGGAAGTGAGCACCAGATCGAACTCCGCCGTTTGCCGGAGCAGTGCCTCCACCGCGTCGAGCCGATCCGGCGCGATGCCCAGCCGCGTGGGCGTTCCACCTGCGCGTCGGACCGCGACCTCCAACGCCAGGCTGTTGGTGTCGACGATGCGGTCCTCCGTCACGGCTTCGAGGCTGCACAGCTCATCGCCCGTGGAGAGAATCGCGACGCGGGGACGACGCGGCACCCGGACGCGCTGGATGCCTTGACCCCAGAGCAAGCCTGCTTCGGGGATGCCCAGCGGCGTTCCTGCTTCGAGGAGGAGCTCGCCCTCCCGCGCCTCTTCGCCACTAGGACGCACGTTCTGCTGGGGGTTCGCGGCGGGCACTCCCACCTGGTCGCCTTCGATTCGGACGTGCTCCTGCATCACCACCGCGTTCGCGCCTTGCGGCAGCGGTGCACCGGTCATGATCCGAGCGCAGGTTCCCTGGGTGATCGATCGCGTGGGTCGCGCGCCCGCGAAAATCACCTCGCCGATCTTCAGGCTCCCAGGAGTGTCCTCGGCGCGCACTGCGTAACCGTCCATGGCGGAGTTGTCCCAGGGAGGAAGCGTGCGCCGCGCGCGAACCGGTTCGCTGATCGCGCGCCCGATCGCTTCCGAGACGGAAACCTCCTCCAACACCGGCGCGGGGACGAGCTCGAGCAACCTCTGAACCGCGTCCTCCACCTCGATGCGCGACATGTCGGTATTCATGCGCAAACTCTAGGATAAACTTCGAGGAATGTTGATGGCTTAGATTGACACAACACCCAAAGGGCCTTACAAGGTGCGGCCAAATTCAGGCCATTTTTGAGGGGTGTCGATGGCGAAGGCCAAGACGGGGGCCAAGAAGGCGAAGCCGGCCGCGAAGAAAACTTCTAACAAGCTCGGTCTCTTGAAGACGGCTTCGAAGAAGGTGGCGAAGGCAACCGCGAAGCTTGTGAAGGCGGCCAGCAAGATGGCGCCCTCGCTGACTGCCGCGAAAGCCAAGGCCGAAAAATCCGCGAAGACGGTGACCGCGAAAGTTGCCACGCGCGCGAAAGCTGCTGCAGCGCCAACCAAGGCTGCCGCTGCTTCCGCGCCCGCGAAGGTCGGCGCCAAGGCAGCTGTTACACCGGCGAAGGGAGCTCCCGCGCCAGTGAAAGAGGCCGCATCTTCAAGGGCGGTTCCGCAGCCACCGCCTGTGAAAGGCGCGAAGGGTGCCGAGAAGCCGACGGGCAAGGCGGGCCGCGCGCCGGCTCCTCCTGTCGAGCGCGTTCGCCCGCGTGCCACCAAGCTCCCTCCTCAACAGGAAGCCCTCACCAAGCGCGAGATGGAACAGATCTTGACGATCGGTCAGGGGCGCGGCGTGGGCGGCGAAGGCAGCGTCAAGGGTCGGTTGGTGGTGAAGGACGAGCTTCCGCACCTGATGGTGATCGGCCGCGACAAGCGCGAGCTGGAGTTTTTGCTCCAAGGACCGGACCAGGAAGTGCTGCCCGCGTACGTCGATCACAAAGTCTCGGTGAGCGGGCTCATTCGCAAGCTCAGCAACAACGGCGGCATCATCGACGTTCGCAAGTACTCGGCGAAGAAGCCGGAAGTCGAAGCGGTCGTTCCCGAGGTGATTGAGGAGAAGCTCAAGTACCTCTCCCCTGGCGAGTTGGAGCAGATGGCCAACCCCGGCATGGGCGCGGGCATGAAGGGCTTCGGCGCGCTGCGCGGAACGCTGGAGATGTCCGGCGACGATTTCTTCCTCGTGGTCTCCAACGGCGGAACGCGGCAGCAGGTCTCGTTCCTCCTGGAAGGCAAAGGCGGCAAGGGGCTGCGCAAGAACGTGGGGCAGACGGTGCTGGTGACCGGCGTGTTGGAGAAGACCTCCGGCTGGGGTGGCACGGTTCAGACGGAGACCGTGGAACCCAAGCCCAGCGAACACCGCTCCATGTCGCGCGACAACATTGAGATCGTCCATGTTGAAGGCGGCGGCGAACCGGTGTCGTTGGACGTGCGGCTCAACCAAGGACTCACGGTGCGGTTGCCGGAGAAGGCCGGCTTCACCTGGGCGGTCGAGCCGACCACGGCGAAGCGGGTGAGCCTGCGCGAAGCCAACTTCGAACCTTCCGGATCCGGAGCGGGCACGCGCGAGTTTTTCTTCACGCCCCGCAACCCGGGTCTGGTCGACGTCGACTTCTTCCTGGCGAGGGTGTTGGTGCCTTCGCAGGTCACGCAGACGTTCAAGATGGTCGTGAACGTCAAGCCGTAGCTTTGGCAAGGCCCTCTAGAGCGTGTCGCTCGAACCGGAGCAGCTAAAGGCCGTCCTGCGAGAGGAAGCCCGCCCGCTGGGGGTGAAGGAGTTGCTGCGTCTGGCGGGGCTTCATCCCGGTCAGCAAACCGCGCTCAAGCGCGTCCTTCGTGACTTGGTGCGCGAAGGGGCGATTCAAAAAGAAGGGAAACGGTTCTTCGTGCCAGAGCGCGGCGGAGCGAGGGCCCGTGCGGCCATCGCGGGAAAATTGTCAGGTCAAGGTGGCGGGCGTCGCGTGGAGGGCACGCTGCACATTCACCGCGACGGGTTCGGTTTCGTTCACCCGCTCTCCGGCGAAGGCGAGAACATCTACGTTCCGCCGGAGCAGGCGCAGCGCGCTCTCGACAACGACAAGGTCGTGGTGGAGTTGGTGCCGGGAACCGGCGGGCGCAAAGCGGGTCGGATCGTCAAGGTCATCGGCCGGCTGCGCACGCGCGCGGTGGGGACGTACGTGGTTCGCGGCGACAACTCCTTCGTCATCCCCAACGACTCCAGCCTGCCTGGGGTGATTCAGGTTCCGTCCACCCAACTCGCGCGGCCGGGCGATCTGGTGAAGGTGCGGTTGGGCGTGGGCGCTGCGTTGTTGGAAGCGCGCGACGGCTTGATCGGCGAAGTGACCGGCTCGTTGGGCAAGCCGGGAGATCCGTCCGGCGAAGTGCTGTCTGTTGCCTACTCGCAGGGCTTCTCCGAGGAGTTCCCAGACGCGGTGATGGATCTCGCCGACCGCATTAGGCCGCGCGTCTCCGAGGAAGAGGCGAGCGGCGAAGGACGTCGCGATCTCCGCGACCTGCCCTTGGTGACGATCGACGGCGAGGACGCGCGCGACTTCGACGATGCGGTTTACGCGGAGGATCGCGCCGGCGGCTGGCGGTTGGTGGTGGCGATCGCGGATGTCTCCCACTACGTCCGCGAGGGGACGGCTCTCGATGAAGAGGCTCTGCACCGCGCGACCAGCGTGTACTTGCCCAACCGCGTGCTCCCCATGCTTCCAGAGCGGTTGTCGAACGGGATCTGTTCGCTGAAGCCGGATGAAGATCGCCTCTGCATGGTCGCGGACATGGTCTTCAGCCGAAGCGCGGAGCTGAAGTCGTACGAGATCTACCCGGCGCTCATGCGCAGCGTCGCACGGTGCACGTACAACGAAGTTCAGGACGTCCTCGACGGCACGGATGTGCCTCATCGCAACGCGTTCAAGCCGCACTTCGAACGGTTGATGGCGCTCTCTCTCTCTCTCAACGAGATGCGCGGCCGCCGCGGTGCGATCGACTTCGATCTTCCCGAGACCAAGATCGTCCTAGACGAAGAGGGCGGGCCGGTGCGGATGGAGAAGCGCGAGCGCAAGGACTCACACCGCCTGGTCGAAGAATGCATGCTCGCCGCCAACGAAGCGGTGGCGAAGTTCTTCCAGGACAGTGAGCTGCCCTCTGTCTACCGCTTCCACGGTGAGCCGGATGAAGAGAAGTTGGCCGCCTTCGCCACCGTGGCCCGTGCCCATGGCTTCGAGCTGCCGATGGAGGATCTCTCCTCCGCGGAGCTCAACGAGTTCCTTAAACAGCTGCAGGATCACCCGGAGCGCCGTGCGCTCAACCAGCTGCTGCTCCGGTCGATGATGCAGGCCGTGTACTCGTCGGAGAACATCGGCCACTTCGGTTTGGCCGCGGAGCACTACCTCCACTTCACGTCGCCCATTCGTCGCTATCCCGACCTGTTGGTGCATCGACTGCTCAAGGCGCAGTGGGACCGAGGAGAGCGCGCGCGCACCAAGCCGGAGCTGGAGGCGGAGACGGAGAAGCTGGAAGGGCTGGCCGTGCAAAGCTCCGAACGCGAACGCGCCGCGATGCAGGTGGAGCGCGAGGTCGTATCGTTCTACTCGGTGCTCTTAATGAAGGACCGCGTGGGCGAAGAGTTTGAGGCCACTGTCGCCTCGGTCACCGACTTCGGCTTCTTCGTGGAGTTGGATCACGAGCTGGTTGAAGGGTTGGTTAAGGCTGAGACCGTCAGCCCGGATTTCGACTTCGACAGCACGCTCAATGCGCTCGTCTACACGTCACTCGGCATTCGCGTTCGCGTGGGACAGAAGCTGCGGGTGACTTTGATCTCGGCGAACCTTCAGCGGCGACAGCTGGACTTCACGCCGATCTCCTTCGAAGGGACGGAGACTCGGCCACAGCCGCGCTTCACCGTGAAGGCCGGGCGTCCTGTCGAAGATCGCGGTGGCGGAAAGATGCGCTGGGCGGAGCGCAAGAAGCAGCTGGAAGAGAAGTTGGGCGACAAGCACCGCGGCGAGGGCGAGTCGCGCCGCGCGGAGCCACGTCGGCAAGAGCCGCGACGACAAGAGCCGCCGCGTCGAACGGAAGCTCCCGTGGCCGCGCCGCCGAAGCGCGGTGCGTCTGCTCACGACCGTCGTCATCTGCTGGAAGAGAAGCCGTGGGAGAAGCCACGCGTTTTCACTCGCCCAGGTGACGAGGACGATCGCCCGCGCGACGACGACGAGGGCGTGGCCTCTCCACATCCCGGATTTGATCGCCTCCGAGCCCTCGCCGCCAAGTCGAGCGGAGGAGGGCAGCGCCCGGAAAGACGTGGTCCGACCTCACGACTGACCGCGAGCGGGAAGAAGCAGAAGGAACGCGGCGGCTCACCCAGAGCCGGAGGCGGGAGAACCAGCTCCAAGCGCGGCGGCCCGAAGGGACGGCGGTAAGACGGGTCGCTGCTTATTGGCGCAGCATCACGACCGTCACACCGTCTCCACCCTCGTGACTCTCTCCGGGGCGGAAGGAGCGGGCGTACGGCGAGCCTGAGAGGTAGTCGCGCAGTCCCTGCTTGAGCGCGCCCGTGCCGTGTCCGTGAAGAAGGATCGCCGACTCTTCTCCGCTGCGGAGATTCGCGTCCAAGAAAGACTCGACTTCCCGAATGGCGTCGTCGGTCCGCTTGCCTCGGAGATCGCACTTCGGCAGCGGCTTCACGGCGGCGGAAGGTGCCACGGCGGACGCGTTCTTGAGCGAGGCCCGCCGCTTGTCCTTCTCCGGGAACCTGGCTGCGGGCTTCTGCACCCGCGACGCGACGAGCTCCGACACGCGCACGCGCGTCTTCAGTGGGCCCGCGGCAACGAGCGCCTGTTCTTCGTTGATCTCAAGAATCTCCACTTCACGTCCGAGACCCACGTGGTGGACCCAGCCGCCGACCTGAAGGTCGGGCGCGCGATCCGGTTCTTGCGCGCGGAGCGCCGCCGCTTTGCGTTCGCGCTCCTCCTGATCTGCTCTCTCCACCTTGGCGGCGAGTGCCTGCTGCGCCTCCGTGAGCTGTCGTTGCGACGTGCTCTCTCTCAAAGCGGCAGCCATGGCGCGCAGCTCGTCCTGCGTGCTCTTCATCACCGCCTGTAGTTCTTCGCGGTGCTTGACGATCGCCTCGTTCTTCTCGCGTTCCAGCTCTTGACGTTGGAGCTCGACCTCGACCATGCGCGCTTCCGCGCCGTCCGCCGCTTTGCGCGCGCGTTCCAGCTCTTCGCCGATCGTCCGTCGCTCATCTTCAAGCGATGCGAGGGCCTTGGAGAGCGCGCCGCCGGATCCAACTGCCAGCTCGCGAGCCCGCGCACAGATGCCAGCTGGCAGTCCCATGCGCTGCGCGATCTCGATCGCCGAAGATGCGCCGGCGACGCCCAGTTGGAGCCGATAGGTCGGCGCCATCTTCCGGGCGTCGAACCCGACCCGCGCGTTGATGAAACGCGGATCCATATGCGCC
>JBQTKE010000058.1:0-7356 GCA_052386435.1 Myxococcaceae bacterium | reverse complement strand
GTCAACGCCGTCATCATCTACATGATGGACGTGTCGGGCTAGATGGGTGACGAGCAGAAGGACATCGTTCGCATTGAGAGCTTCTGGCTCGATACATGGCTGAGGCATCAATACAAGGGGCTTGAGTCTCGCTACATCATTCACGACGCGGTCGCGCGCGAAGTGGACCGGGAGACGTTCTTCCACACGCGCGAGTCCGGCGGCACGATGATCAGCTCTGCGTACAAGCTGTGCCGGGACATCATCAAAGCGGAGTACCCGAGCAGCTCCTGGAACATCTACCCGTTCCACTTCTCTGACGGAGACAACTGGAGCGCGGACGACACGCGGCACTGCGTGGAGATGCTCAAGAACGAGATCCTCCCCAACGTGAATCAGTTCGCGTACGGCCAAGTGGAGAGCCCGTACGGGTCTGGGCAGTTCATCAAGGATCTGCGCGAGACCGTGGGCGAAGTGGACAACGTGGCGCTCTCGGAGATCTCCGACAAGGACGCCATCTACCAGTCGATCAAAGACTTCCTCGGAAGGGGCAAGTAATGCCGAAGAGCCTCACCCCGCGGCTGGCCGATCTCAAAGAGGAGATCGAAGGCTATGCGAAGGAGTTCGGTCTGGACTTCTTCAAGACCATCTTCGAGATCGTCAGCTACGACGAGATGAACATGGTCGCCGCGTACGGTGGCTTTCCCAACCGCTATCCGCACTGGCGCTGGGGCATGGAGTACGAGCAGCTTTCGAAGGGCTACGAGTACGGGCTCTCGAAGATCTACGAGCTCGTGATCAACAACGACCCTTGCTACGCGTACCTGCTCGAGTCGAATCCTGAGGTCGATCAGAAGTTGGTGATGGCCCACGTCTTTGGGCACTGCGACTTCTTCAAGAACAACTTCTCGTTCGCCCACACCAACCGGCGAATGATCGACGACATGGCCAACCACGCCACCCGCGTTCGCCGCTGGGTGGACAAGATTGGCGTGGAGAAGATTGAAGACTTTATCGACCGCGCGCTCTCACTCGAGAACCTGATTGATCAGCACGCGCCGTACATCAAACGGAACCCGGATCCAAAGCGCGCGTCGGAAGAGGCCAAGTCCAACGAGAAGGTGGAAGGCGGCTTCAAGGTCGACCGCGAGTACATGCGCGGCTTCGTGAACCCTCAAGAGTTCATTGATTCCCACCGTCGCAAGATGGAGGACGAGAGACAGAAGGCGAAGAAGTTCCCGGAGCGTCCGCAGCGCGACGTGCTCGGGTTCCTGCTCGACCACGCGCCGCTGGAGCCCTGGGAGTTCGACGTGCTCGCGATCCTCCGCGAGGAGGCCTACTACTTCGCGCCACAGGGGCAGACCAAGATCATGAACGAGGGGTGGGCCAGCTACTGGCACTCCACGATCATGACGACGCGTGCTCTGAAAGATCACGAGATCATCGACTACGCGGATCACCATGCGGGGACGATGGGGACTCGACCGGGCGCTTTGAATCCGTACAAGCTTGGCATTGAGCTGTACCGCGACATTGAGGACCGCTGGAACAAGGGGCGCTTCGGCAAAGAATGGGACGAGTGCGACGATCTTCGTGCCCGTCGCGCTTGGGACAAGAAGCTGGGGCTGGGACGCGAGAAGGTGTTCGAGGTGCGCAAGCACTACAACGACATCACCTTCATCGACACGGTCCTCACCGCCGAGTTCGCGATCGATCAGAAGCTCTTCGTCTACGGCTTCAACGACAAGAGGAACTCGTGGGAGATCATGGACCGCGAGTTCCGGAAGGTGAAAGCCAAGCTGCTGCAGCAGCTCACCAACTTCGGCCAGCCGATCATCGAAGTGGTGGACGGGAACTTCGAGAACCGGGGCGAGCTGCTCTTGGCCCACAAGCACGACAACCAGGACCTCAAGGGGGACTACGCCCGGGAGACCCTGAAGAACCTTCAATCCTTGTGGCGCCGACCCACGAATTTGATGACGAAAGTCGAGGGGAAAGGGCAGCTTCTGCGCTTCGACGGGCAGACGCACTCAGAGAAAAAGGTCGATTTGTAGGACTTTTCCGCGGGTCGTCAGAGCCGGCTTGGGTTTCCGCTGCGACTTCGGCAACATAGGGGCTTCAAGCGTCTGACTGACCGAATGCCGCCTCAGATCGAAATCGCTGAAGTCATCACCTTCCGGCTCAAGCTCCCGCGTGCGGAGCTGATGGAGCTGTCGGGAAGATTGGGTCCAGAGCTCGCCCTCAAGGTCGAAGCCGAAGGGCAGCGGGTGACGGTCGCCATGGAGTCTGGTCCGTCGTATCTGCGCTTCCGGCTGGCGGGCGTGGACGCGGTGCTGTCCGAGATCGCCATCGCCGCGGATGATCGCGGGCTCTTCTTCCACCGCGTGCTGGGTCCGTTGATGGTTCGTCACGCGGGCGACCTCCACGTGCGGCTGCGCTGGAACACCGCGGAGCGGAACAGCCACGGTGATCACGCGGAAGTCAGAATCAACCGCGGCTTCACCACGTATCCAGGTCTCGGGCCCCCTCCCCTTCCCCCTCGTTCCGCTCAGGCTTCCGCTCAGCAAGACGCCGCGGGGTCCGACGGCGGCGATTCTCCCGAACAGTCTGGCGCGGAAGAAGAAGAGACTGAGGTCGTGCCTCCCCCCGAAGCGCAGGAGATTCGCCGTCTGGTCGACAAGGCGAAAGCGCACTGGGAGGAGTATCAGCGGCTGAAGGAAAAGCGGAAGCGGCGGGAGTAGCGTCGCGCGCTGCTCAGAGGGACTTTTGCAATTCCTCGAGGTACGGAATGCCAACGACCCTTTCGCCACACACTTCGGGCAATGGGCGACAGGCACCTCATCAGAGTGATGTCCTCCAGAATTGACGCAGATTTCAAGCTACCCGCTGCCTTGAGTCATCCCTCCGCGGTCGGCGTCAAGAAGGGTCTTGCCCACCCGGCCAATGTGCTGCCGCAGAGGCTCGTAGGCGATCTCTTCATACGCGAGAACCTGGAACTGGTACGGCAAAGGGAGCTCTTCTAGGTCCAGCCGAACCGCCTCTGCCTCAAGCTGAGTTAAGCCCCAAACTGCGATGTCGACGTCTGACGCAGGCGACTGCGTACCCTTCGCGCGTGAACCAAAAACCACGGCGCGTCGCAGCCGCGGCCGTTCAGCCATGACTCGGACGATCTGCTGCACGGCCTCCGGCGACAGTCCGAAGCTCAAGGGGTGCTCACCCGGCGAGCGAAGTCGTCGTGAAAGACCACCAGGATCGGCAGGTACCTCTGGCGAATTTCGATCAGGACGGACGCGAACTTCTCGCCGTCGTACTGATGCGACATCTCATTGCGTCGGAGCATCATGTCAATCCAGACCTGACCGTCCGGAATCAGCCGCGCAGCGAATGCCACCTTGAGGACATTCCTGGGCGTGACCTCTTCCAGCACGGCACCCGACTCCTCGAGGAAGTCCTTGAGCGTCTTCCAGGCCAGCTCGAAAGTAAACTCGAAGCGCTGCATCGCGCCTTCCTTCTCGAGCGCCGACATCTTGGCCAGCTCCAGACCGAGCGCCTCCTGCAGCAGGCTAAAGGCGCGCTTGAAGCTGGTGAAGCGTTGCTGCCAGCGCACGTCTGTGTCTTTCACGACTCAACTGTCCAACAGGGCCCGCGAAAAATCCAGCCATCCACACGAGGAGGCCTGGAGCTGTCGCGGGAGACGACTCGGCGGACGCACCCGGCCCGCGACGTTGTAGGGGGGAGCTTTAGATAACCGGACCCTGTCATCGGCCGGCCGCGCGCGAGGATCGAGCGGATGTTACCGGCGGAATCAAGCGGATGAGGCAGCAGTAGCGTCGCCCGCCGTTTGGGTGTCTAAACCGGGTCATGTCTGCCGCTCTGGTCGCTGCCCTCTTTCTGGCCGCGTTCGACACTGCGTCTGAGGCGGGTGGAACCGCCGCTCCTCCGGACTCCCCGTCCGGACCTCCGATTCAGACGATTTTGAATCGGCGCATTGAGCCCAACCAGACCATGACCAATGCGCTGCTCGCCGCGGGACTGAGCTCGGCGCAGAGCGACGCGTTGATCACTGCGCTGGAGAAGGTGTTCGACGCGCGCAAGTCCCGGGACGGAGATCAATTCCGAATCGTCATCTCCGAAGGGGAGGTCCGCTGGTTCGACTACC
This sequence comes from Myxococcaceae bacterium, assembly GCA_052386435.1. Classification (GTDB taxonomy): domain Bacteria; phylum Myxococcota; class Myxococcia; order Myxococcales; family Myxococcaceae; genus JBQTKE01. Next base: position 3,218 of record JBQTKE010000058.1, on the reverse strand, counting down.
GGCAAGGCCCGATGGACGAGTGGCAGGTACAGCGGGTGAAGGACGAGTACGTCGCGGTGAAGCGCACCGTGGACGTGGAGAAGAAGGTGTCGGTGGTGGAGCTCTTTGTGCAGAGCTCGCTCTATGAAGCCGCGTTGGCGGCGGGCGAAGACCCGTTGATCGCGTTGGTTCTCTCTGACGTCTTCGCATGGGACATTGATTTCTATCGGGACGTGCGGAAGGGGGACGTGGCGCGCGCGGTGGTGGAGAAGTACGTCTCCAAGGGCCGGATCCTGCGCTACGGCGATGTGCTGGCGGCGTCCTACGCGGGTTTGACGGTGGGCAAAAAGCGCGTGTTCCGCTACGAGCCGCCTGAAGGGCAGCCGTCTTTTTTTCAGGCAGACGGAAGCTCCGCGCGGAAAACGTTCCTGAAGAGTCCACTCAAGTTCGCGCACGTGACGTCCGGTTTCGGATCTCGCTACCACCCGGTGTTGCAGTACGTGAAGGACCACAACGGCGTGGACTACGGAACGCCGGTCGGTACTCCGGTCTGGGCGGTGGCGGATGGTTCGGTGACGAAGGCAGCCTTTGACGGCGCGGCGGGCAACCACGTGTGCATTCGCCACGCGAACAGTTTGGAGACCTGCTACCTGCACCTCTCTCGCTTTGGCGCGGGCGTGCGCACCGGTTCGCGGGTTTCACAGAAACAGGTGATCGCCTACTCCGGAAACACCGGACGAAGCACAGGTCCCCACCTGCACTTCGCGTTGAAGCGCGGCGGCAGGTATGTGAACCCGCTCAACCAGAATTTCCCCAGGGCGGATCCTCTCGCGAAAGATCAGGTCCCCGCGTTTCGGGAGGCGATTGTTCCCCTCGAAGCGCAGCTGGATGCTTCGGCTTCCCCCTAAAGCGCTACTCGCGCTAAGTACTTTTTGACATGGCCCACGCTCTCAAATCCAAGGCTGATCTGTCGGTCGTCCCCGCGGCAAACGAAGCGGAGAGCGACTGGCTTCGCCGCACCTACGCGGACCACCTGCGCTATTCGCGCGGCGTGATTCCGGAGCACGCGACGTCGCACGATCGCTTCTGTGCGCTGGCGCTGTCGGTCCGCGACAAGCTCTCCGATCGCTGGGTGAACACGCAGCGCGCGTACTACGAGAAGGACGCGAAGCGCGCTTACTACCTGTCAGCCGAATACCTGTTGGGGCGGGCGTTGGAGAACAACCTGCTCAACATGGGGCTGCTCGAAACCGCGCGCGGCGTGTTGAAGGACCAGGGCGTGGACTTCGACGCGCTCGTGGACATGGAGCCGGATGCGGGCCTGGGCAACGGCGGTTTGGGTCGGTTGGCGGCGTGCTTCCTAGACTCGATGGCGACGCTGGGCGTGCCGGGGATTGGCTACGGCATTCGCTACGAGTTCGGCATCTTCACGCAAGACATCGTTAACGGGTATCAGGTCGAGCGCGCGGACGAGTGGCTGAAGTTCGGTACGCCGTGGGAAATCGTTCGTCCGGAGCGGATTGTCCCCGTTCGCTTCTACGGCAACGTGGAGACGCACCATGCGACGGACGGGCGCGCGGTGCACCGCTGGGTGGGCGGAAAGACTGTGCTCGGCGTTCCGTATGACACGCCCATTGCTGGCTACAAGATGCACACCGTGAACACGCTGCGGCTGTGGCAGGCGCGCGCGTCCGCCGAGTTCGACTTTCAGCTGTTCAATGACGGCGACTACGAGCGCTCGGTCGTCGAGAAGAACAACTCGGAGGTCATCTCCAAGGTTCTCTATCCGAACGACCACAACCAGGCAGGCAAGGAGCTGCGACTCAAGCAGGAGTACTTCTTCGTCGCCTGCTCCATCGCGGACATCGTGCGGCGCTACCTGAAGTCACACGCGGACTTCCGGTCGTTCCCGTCGAAGGTCGCGATCCAGCTCAATGACACGCATCCGGCCATCGCCATCGCCGAGCTGATGCGCGTGTTCGTCGACGAGAAGCGCATTGTTTGGGATGAGGCGTGGAACCTGACCCAGGCGACGTTCGGGTACACCAACCACACCCTCTTGGCGGAGGCCCTGGAGAAGTGGCCCGTCTCCATCTTCGAGAACCTGCTGCCGCGCCACCTGCAGATCATCTACGAGATCAACCAGCGCTTTCTGCGTCAGGTGCAGATCAAGTATCCGTTCGACAGCTCCAAGCAGGCCGCGATGTCGCTGATCGAAGATGGCACGGAGAAGCACGTCCGCATGGCACACCTTGCGGTGGTCGGCTCGCACTCGGTGAACGGTGTCGCGGAGCTGCACAGCGAGCTCTTGCGCAAGGACGTGATGCCGGAGTTCTCCGAAATGTTCCCGGAACGGTTCAACAACAAGACGAACGGTGTGACCCCGCGGCGCTGGTTGCAGCTGTGCAACCCGGGGCTCACCGCGCTGATCACCTCGCGCATTGGCGATGGTTGGGTCGCGGATCTGGATCGCTTGCGCGAGCTTGAGCCGTTGGTGAACGACGGCGAGTTCGTCAAAGCGTTCCGTCAGGTGAAGCGGCAGAACAAGCAGGTGTTGACCCAGCACATTCGCGATCTCGTCTGGGTCGGGCTCAACCCGGAGGCGATCTTCGACGTGCAGATCAAGCGACTGCACGAATACAAGCGCCAGCTGCTCAACGCGTTCCACATTGCGGCGCTGTGGATTCGGGCACGGAAAGATCCTTCGAGCGTCATTCACCCGCGCGCGTTCATCTTCGGGGCGAAGGCGGCCCCGGGGTATCACAAGGCCAAGCAGACGATTCGGTTGATCACGGGCATTGCCGAAGTGGTGAACGCGGAGGCGGCGCGCACCGGCATTCAGGTCGTGTTCTTGCCGAACTACCGCGTGTCGTTGGCGGAGAAGATCTTCCCGGCGTCGGATGTGTCCGAGCAGATTTCCACCGCGGGCAAGGAAGCATCCGGCACTGGCAACATGAAGTTCGCGCTCAACGGGGCGCTGACGTTGGGCACGCTCGACGGCGCGAACATTGAGATTCGCGATGCCGTGGGCGCGGAGAACTTCTTCCTCTTCGGACTGACCGCGGACGAGGTAAAGGCCCGGGTCAAGGCGGGCTACCGTCCCCGAGAGATCTACGAGTCAGATCCGCTGCTCAAGGAAGTGCTCGATCTCATCTCGTCCGGCTTCTTCTCTCCAGAGGATCCGAACCTGTTCAAGCCGTTCGTGGATTCGCTGCTCAAGGACGACCCGTACTTGGTGC
>JBQTKE010000057.1:0-20870 GCA_052386435.1 Myxococcaceae bacterium | reverse complement strand
GGACGCGCCGCTCTATTCGCTGCTCCAAGTCATGGCGCCGCCTTCCGAGTTTCCGGAGTTGGACAAGAGCTGGAGAGATGGCGGGAAGGGCTACGGTGACTTCAAGAAGAAGCTGCTTGAGTACTACCACGCGGCCTTCGGGCCGGCCCGCGCGCGCCGGGAAGAGCTCGTGAAAGATCCCGCCGCGGTCGAACAGATTTTTCAAGACGGAGCGAGGCGAGCGCGCGAGCTGGCGGCCCCGTACATGGACGCGGTTCGCAAGGCCGTCGGACTTCGTTAGTCGGCGGACAATCGCAGCGGCGCCCACACTGGTCGAATGGGAGGTGAGCACTTATCCCTCTTGACCATGACGGTCTTCGCGCTGGCCCTGGTCCTTTTGGCGTCACCTCTCAAGAGCGAGTCCTCCACTCAGAGGGCTTTTAAGAAGTCGTTGGGGAAGGCCGCGCTCGCGCGTCGAGACTCGGGCCCCACCGACGGCAGCGTCGGGTCGCTGGGGCGCGCCAGTCCCTCCGCGACGAGTCCGCGGGCGAGCGTGTCACGCACACGCGGTTCGGAAGGTCATGGCGGTGGATCGCTTGCCATCGAGGCGCTGAACGAGACGCAGCGGGCCGAGGCGAACGTCTACTTCACCGAAGGGATCAGGCTGCGCCGCGCGAAGGATTATCGCGGTGCTCTGGTCGCGTTCCGACGATCCATCGAAGCCGACGAGGCGTTCGCGGCGCCCCACTACGCGCTGGCGGCGACGTTGGGGAGGCTGCGCAAGCAGGGGCAGGTGTGCCGCTACGAGGCGCGCAAGGAGATCATCGTGAAGGAGTTGTGGAAGGCGGTCGCGCTCGAACCGGCGAGGCTGGGGCAGCTGCGCAAGGACGCTGACTTCGAGCCAGTGCGCGACACGGTGGGATACCAGAGGCTGTTGGGCAACCCGCCGGAAGATCCTTCGCGGGTGGACAAGTTGCTGGAGCACGTGAGCTGGTACGCCGGCGCTCGCGGCGCGTACGGATCCGCGATGACCTTGGATCTGCAAGAGAAGGGGCGCTTCACGCTGAGCCGTCGTGTGAAAGTGAATTACATGAACCACCCTTACGAAGAGGCGCAGCACCCCGGGCGTTGGTTCTCAGACGGGCGGAACGTCGTCCTGAAGTTCGACGTGCCACTGGAGGGGAAGTCAGAGTTCAAGGGGCAGTGGTTGCCCCAAGGCGTGCTTCGCTTCGACGCGCCCGTGGGGGAGATCTACGATCACCCGGCGGAGTGCGACGTCTAGAGCGAGGCAGCCGGCTCTTTCTTGCGTTCGTCGCTAGCGCTTATGTGCTGATCGATCCAGTTCACGAGGTCGTTGGTGATCTCCGCGCGGTTGGTCTCGTTGAGTAGCTCGTGCCGAGCTCCGGGATACGTGCGGCCACTGACGTTCTTCAGCCCCGCCGCTTTGTAGCGCTCGAGCAACGGCTGATAAAGCGCCAGCCCGCCGTTGACGGGATCCGCGTCGCCCACCGCGATCAGCAGCGGCAGATCCTTGCGAACCTTCGTCATCTCCTCCAGCTTCGCGGGCCGGCGTGCTCCGGCGAAGAGCGCTTTGCTAGCGGGGACATCCAAGCTGAAGCCACAGAACGGATCGGCGACGTACTTGTCGACCTCCGCGTTGTCGCGGCTCAGCCAGTCAAAGCCCGTTCGCGCGGGTTGGAAGGGCGCGTTGAAGGCTTCCAGGCTGAGTGGGGCGTTGAGGTCCAGTGCGGGCTCGAGCAGATCGAGCGCGGCGGTTCCCGTCAGTACAACCGCGTCCACTTTGTTGCTGTGATCGATCAGGTACTGCTGCGCCGCGAACGACCCCATGCTGTGCGCGAAGAGCGCGAGCGGAAGCTTGGGTTGCTCCTTGCGAATCAAATCGGTGACTCGTCCAATGTCCGCGATCAGCTCCCGCCAACCGGTGTCGCCGATTTTGCCGAGGTCAGCCTTGGTCTTCACGGAAGCGCCGTGGCCGCGGTGGTCTTGTCCGTAGACGACGTACCCGCGCTGGTTGAGCGCTTCGGCGAAGGCGGCGTAGCGGCGCACGTGCTCGCCCATTCCGTGGGTGAGCTGCACGATTCCCTTCGGCGCTCCTTTGGGATCCCAGCGAAAGACGGCGAGCAAAACGCTGTCGGAGGTGGGCAGGGTCAAACGCGTGGGTTCGGTCATGACGGGCAGGCTCCTTGTTCTGCGAACTCTCTGGTTAAAAATTCGTAGGTGCTTAACTCAGGAAACTGGGAGAAGGAATGTTTCGCGGGTGTGCGTCCCCAAACCTTGTCAGGCAACTGTTGGTCAACCCCAACCGGCGAGCAACATTGGAGCAGTGATCGAAGCAGAGAAAGGCGACACAGCCGAGCGCGCCCCGAGCAGCCGAGCGACATCCGGGGAAGACACCGCGCGGCTGCTCTGCTTGCGCGGCCGCAGCTCCAGGGTGATAAGGGCCGGCAGCGACACTCGCACGCCCGTCGGCTCGGCGGAATCTGCAGAGTGTAAGAGTGTAAAGCCTGACCCCATAATGCTTCCCTCCTCGTCATTTCTTCCCGTCTGTGTCGCGGACCTCGAAGCCCGTGGTTGGGATTCGGTGGACATTGTCATCGTGTCGGGCGACGCGTACGTGGATCACCCGGCCTTCGGTCCTCCTCTGATCGCCCGCTTCCTGGAGCGTCGCGGCTTCCGAGTGGGAATCATCCCTCAGCCGGATTGGCACTCCGCGGATCCGTTCAAAACCCTGGGCAAACCGAACCTCTTCTTCGGGGTCGCCGCGGGAAACCTCGATTCGATGCTGAACCGGCTCACCGCTCAGAAGAAGAACCGGTCTGAGGATCAATACAGCCCGAATGGGCGGACCAACGCTCGGCCGGATCGAGCAAGCATCGTCTACGCACAGCGCTGCCGAGAGGCGTATCCCGACGTGCCGATTGTGCTGGGCGGAATCGAAGCCTCACTGCGGCGCATTGCGCACTTCGACTACTGGAGCGAGAAGGTGCGCCGCTCGATCTTGCTGGACGCGAAGGCGGATCTTCTCGTGTTTGGAATGGGAGAACGCCCCATCTGGGAGATCGCGGATCGCATGCGCCGCGGCGAAGCCGTGGAGCAGCTGCGCGACATCCGAGGCACTGCGTACCTGGTCAATCGCGAGGAGCTGGCGAGGCTGGAAGCGGATCCGGCGCGCTTCACCACGGATAAAAAGATCGTCGTGTTGCCGTCCTACGAACAGGTCAGCGATGACAAGGTCGCCTTTGCGCGGATGTCGAAGGACTTCCAGCTGGAGACCAATCCGGGCAACGCGCGGCCGTTGTTGCAGCGGCACGGCGATCGCGGCGTCTTCTTCAACCCGCCCGCGTTTCCGCTCGAAGACGGGGAGGGCACGGGTACCGGGGTGGCGATGGACGAGCTGTACGATCTCCCATTCCAGCGCGTCCCACATCCCATGTACGGCAAGGAGCCGATCCCTGCGTACGAGACAGTGAAGCACTCCGTGGTGCTGATGCGCGGCTGCTTCGGCGGCTGCACGTTCTGCTCGATCACCGAGCACGAGGGCCGTGTCATTCAAAACCGCTCCGCGGAGAGCGTGATGCGGGAGATTCGTCAGCTCCGGCGGATGGGCGACTTTCGAGGCACGGTCACCGATCTCGGTGGCCCCACCGCGAACATGTACAAGATGCGCTGCCGTTCGGATGACATTGAAAAGGCGTGCCGCAAGCTCTCCTGCGTTCACCCCGGCGTCTGCGAAAATCTGATCACGGATCATGCGCCGCTCATCGACGTGATGAAGCAGGCGAGGGGGGAAGAGGGGATCAAACACGTCTTCATCGCCAGTGGTGTTCGCTACGACCTGGCCGAGCGTTCGCCAGAGTACGTGCAAGAGCTGGCGGCGCACCACGTGGGTGGCCAGCTGTCCGTCGCCCCCGAGCATGTCTCCCCACGCGTGCGGGAGAAGATGAAGAAGCCAGGCATTGAGAGCTACGAACGCTTTGAGGCGATGTTCAAGTGCGCCAGCGCCGATGCAGGAAAGGAGCAGTACGACATTCCCTACTTCATCAGCGGGCATCCCGGCTCCACGCTCGAAGACATGGTGGATCTCGCCCTGTGGTTGAAGAAGAACGGTCGCCGGCCGCGCCAAGTCCAGGACTTCATCCCCACGCCCATGTCGATGGCGGCGTGCATGTATCACACGGGGATCGATCCTCTGACGATGCAACCGGTCTACACAGCGAAGGGGCTGCGCGAGAAACGGCTTCAGAAGGCGCTGCTCCTCTACTGGAACCCTGAGCAATGGCCCTTGGCGCGCGAGGCCTTGGTCAATGCCGGTCGTCGCGACTTGATCGGTCGTGGGCCAGCTGCGCTGGTTCCACCTGAGACCTCCGCCGAACGTCAGCGCGCCGTGCGCCGCCCCTGAAATCAGCGCCCGTGCCTGTAAAGACGTTCTAAAGACGTTTTGAGGCGCGCGCGCGAATTCGCTCTTCAGCTGAGTTGATTTCACGGTGCTCGTCAGTCGAGACGCGCACTGGGGGCAGAGGGCTAGCCGCGGACTGAAGCTGCGAAGCGATCAGCCCGACGGTGTCCTCGCAGCAGCACCAGCGCCGCGCCCACGGCCAGCAGCGCCGGCGTCCAGTACGTGAGCAGGACGAAGCCCGGCCCGACTTTGGGAGTCAGGGCGATCCCGCTCGCCACCAGGATGACCGCGGCGCCAATCAGGATGCCTCGGGCGATGCCGTGTCGCTCGCGTTCCAAGAACTGGGTGATCAGCGCGACGAAGAATCCCACGCCCATCAAGGGCGCGATCACGCTGTACGCGGTGGGGAGTGAGCCAGTCGGTCCGCTCGGCTCGAAGACCGAGAGCGCGGTGAAGAAGATGGCTCCGGTCGTCAGCAGCGCGGCCCCAATGTCTGCGCGGGCCAGGATGTCCCACTGCTTCCACGGGCGCCTCTGCGGCGGTCCCGCGCTTCCATCTTCCCGGTGGAGACGGCGACTGCTCAGCTCGTCGGATTGAACCTTCTCGTCCATGGCAGGCCTCCGCGAAATGTGTGTGCACCCTCGCTCGCCCGCGGAACCCTCGCCCGCCCGATTCATCCCGAAAGGTCGGGCGGTTGCTGGCACGCTCGCCGGCCAGTCGGGCGTTGACCTGACAGGGGCCGCTTGGTACGAGGTTCGGCTTTGAGATGTGCGCGGATGGCCGAAAAATCGGCCTCGGACGCATTCAAGGAGCAGACTTGAGGGAGGGGCGAACCGCGACGCCGGACGAAGGTTTGGCGGACATCGAGGGCGCTTTGCTCTCGCCGCAGGATGCCTTCCGGATCGCGCTCCCCAACTTCGAGGGGCCGCTCGATCTCCTTCTTCACCTCATCCGCGAGCACAAGCTCGACATCTTCGACATCCCCATCGCGCTGGTGACGGAGAAGTACCTCCTTCACCTGGAGAAGATGCAGGAGATCAACCTGGACATCGCCGGTGAGTTCCTGGTGATGGCCTCCACGCTGGCCCACATCAAGAGCCGGCTGCTCCTTCCGCGACAAGAAGTCGTGGGCGAGCCGATTGAGCAAGAAGAGCAGGGCGACCCGCGGGCGGATCTGGTTCGGCGATTGCTGGACTACCAGAAGTACAAAGAGGCCGCGGAGATGCTGGGCAAGCAGGACGTGCTCGATCGAGACGTCTTCACCCGCAAGGTTCCGGTGGAGGCGACCCCAATCCCCGACGAGGAAGTGGGGCTGGTCGAGATCTCCATCTACAAGCTGATCGAAGCCTTGGACCGGGTTCTCAAAAGCATCACTCCGGAGAGGCAGCACGAGGTGGTGCGCGACCGGATCAGCATCACCGACGCGATTCGAGAGCTGGCCGAGCGGCTTCGCGCCGAGGGTGAGGTCTCTTTCTTCTCTGTCTTCGAAGGCGCCCGCGAACGCAGCCGCATCATCGCGACGTTTCTCGCCATCCTCGAGATGTGCAAATTGAAGCTGATTCGCGTGCACCAGGCGGAGGAGGGAGGAGACATTCTCCTCACCGTTAAGGGCGACGCGCTGGCCAACCTGGTGACGCCGGAGGTCGACGAGAGTGAATACAAGTAACGACGAGCAGGGCGAAGGGTCGGATCTTCCGAGCGCACCGGGCACCGGCGTGGGCGTGTTCACCGAGGACGAGATCGCTGCGGCGTCCGAGGGCCCCACGGGTGATCCGGAGCTGGACGAGATCGACGCGGCCAACATCGACGATGCGGAGCCGGACCCGGAAGCGTCGTTCGAGAAGCTGCTCAGCAAGAGCCGCAAGCTCTCGCCGGAACGGGTTCAGTCCGTGCTGGAGAGTCTGCTCTTCGTGGCGGACCGTCCTTTGTCCGTCGACCAGCTCTACGAATCCACCGCGATCGATCGCGAGCTGATCGCCCAGGCGCTCGACAAGATCTCAGGTCGCATGCGCGACGGTGTCGCCGGCGTCGTGCTGCACGAGGTGGCTGGAGGGTGGCAGTTCCGCACGGATCCGGGCTCTTCTGAATACGTGCGCCGTTACTTGCGCGTGAAGCCACAGCGGTTGACCCGCGCTGCCGTGGAGAGCCTGGCGATCATCGCTTACCGGCAGCCGGTGACCCGTCCGGAGATTGAGGACATCCGCGGCGTGGATTGTGCCGCGGTGATGAAGGCGCTGCTCGACCGAAAGCTGATCAAGATCCTGGGCAAGAAGGAAGAAGTGGGCCGGCCGATCCTCTACGGCACCACCCGCGAGTTCCTGGAGTTCTTTGCGCTAAAGGATCTGTCCTCGTTGCCCACGCTGCGTGAGTTCCAAGAGCTCACCCGCGAGCACCAGGAGATCGTGGAAAAGGAGACCTCGCCTCGACCCACCGCGGAAGGCACGGTCGCCGCTCTGGCGGACCCGGAGTTCGAGAAGAGGTTGGAGGCCTCCAACCAGGAGTCGGAGGCCGCGCTGGAAGAGTTGGAAACGGCGATGAGCAAGGCGGAGAAGCAGAGCAAGTCTGTGGCGACCGCGCTCAACCCGCCCCAGGAAGTGCGGCCTGGGGCCGCTCTGGAAGCCGAAGGGGACGGTTCCCACTCGCGGGGTGTGAACGACAGCAGAACCTGATACCAGGCGGGACATGCCTGAACGCCTGCAGAAGTTTCTCGCTCGCGCGGGGGTGGCCTCGCGCCGCCACGCCGAAGCGCTCATCACCGACGGACGCGTCAGCGTCAACAACCAGGTGGTCAAGATCCTGGGCACCAAGGTCGAGCCCGGCCACGACTTGGTCATGGTCGACGGCAACCTGATTTCCTTGCCCGAGTCTCAGTCGTACTACGTCTTCTACAAGCCGCCCCTCGTGGTCACGACGCTGGACGATCCGCAGGGGCGCGCGTCAATCGCGTCTTACGTGAGCGAGCTTGATGCCCGCGTGTTTCCCGTGGGCCGGCTGGACTACGACGCCGAAGGTGCGCTGCTGCTGACGAATGACGGCGAGCTCGCGCACAAGCTCACGCACCCCAGCTATCAGGTTCCGCGGACGTACTTGGCGAAGGTGAAGGGCGTTCCTTCCGTGGAGACGCTCGACAAGCTGCGCGCGGGGGTACGGCTGGAAGACGGCATGGCCAAGCCAGAGAACGTTCACATCTTTGAGAAAGTCGAGAAGAACACCTGGCTGCAGATCACCGTGACGGAAGGTCGGCAGCACCTCATCAAGCGCATGTGCGCGGCGATTGGGCATCCTGTCGTCCGACTGTTCCGGCCCTCGTACGCCGGCGTGGGCGTCACCGGTTTGGGGCACGGGCAACTGCGTCCGCTGAGCGGTGGCGAGGTGGAGGAGCTCAAGGCGATCGCCGAGGGTCGCGCGCAGCCGAAGAAGGTGGAGGTGCGATTGCCGCCTCGACGCCACGGTCATGGCGCGCCCAACCTTCCCGGCGGAGATCCCGACGACGTGATCGAGAACGAGTCGCGCCAAGGCGGCCAGCGGGTTCCCACGCGGAAGAACTTCGGGCGCAGCTGGGACGAGGTGGAAGCGGACGAGGGACAGCAATCTGAGGAGTTCGCTGATTCTGGTCGCGGTGGTGGCTTTAAGAAGGGATCGGGTAGTCCCGAAGGCGGGCGATCGGCTGCTCCGCGAGGAGGGCGTGGCTTCAGCGGACGGGGCGCATCGCGTGGAGAGCGCAGCGGCGGACCACGCGGCGGCGGGGAGCGGCGCGGCGGACCACGCGACGGCGGACCACGCGGCGGACCACGCGGCGGCGGGGAGCGCAGCGGCGGTGGCTCACGCGGAGAGGGAACCTTCAACGGACGCAACGGCGGAGCGAGCCCGCGTGGCGAACGTGACTTCGGCGAACGCAGCGGGGGACGGGGATTCAGCGGGCGCGGTGCCGGCGAGCGCAGTGGTGGTCGCGGAGAGCGCAGCGGCGGTGGTCGCGGAGAACGTAGCTTCGGAGAGCGCAGCGGCGGTGGTCGCAGCGAGCGTGGTGCCGGAGAGCGCAGCGGCGGTGGTCGCAGCGAGCGTGGTGCCGGAGAGCGCAGCGGCGGTGGTCGCAGCGGGCGTGGTGCCGGCGAGCGCAGCAGTGGTCGCGGCGCGAGCAGCTTTGGTGGACGTCCCGGCGGCGCGGGCTCACGCGGCGAGCGTGGATTGAGCACGCGCGGCGGTTTCGGAGCGCGCTCCGAGGGTGGCCGCTCGGGGCCTGGAAGCAAGTCCGAGAGCGGAAAGCCGTTCCGTGCGGGAAAACCGGCGTTTGGCGGTCGTCCCGGCGGTGGGACGGGACGCGTCGTTTCCGGTCCGAAGCGCCCGGGTGGCCCGAAGCGGGGCCGCTGAGCTAGAGATCTCTCTATGAATCCGAAGCTCATCTCCCTCTTCGAAGACTATTCAGACGGCCACCGTCACCCGACCAACCGCCTTACGCACAAGATCGCCATCCCGCTGATCGTGTTTCACATCATCGAGATGTTGTACTGGGTGAAGCTCTTCACGCTCTCCAGTCCCGCGCTCACGATCACGCTCGCCCATGTCGTCGCGGTGTTCGCGATGATCTGGTACCTGCGAATGAGCGTGAAGTTGGCGCTGGTCCTCGGCGTCGGCTTCGCGGCCTGTTTCCCGTTGGGTTGGATCACCCCAAGGTGGGCGGTTGTCGTCATTGCTTTGGTGGGGTGGCTTGTTCAGCTCGCTGGACATGTCGTCTGGGAGAAGAAGCAGCCGGCCTTCCTGAAGAACTTGGTCCACGCGCTGGTGGGCCCCCTGTTCTTCATCGCGGTGCTCCTGGGTGATTGGCCGGCGGCACAGGTGCGCACGGCGCAGACTGCCCGCGGGTAAAAGCGCGACGCCCGGTCGAGACGCGCTGATATAACCGCGGTCGCCCACATGCGAACCGCTCTCTGCTGCGTCGTCGCTGTCTCGCTTTCCGCCTGCTCTGGAAGTCGCGACAAATTGATCGCGGACCTCCAGAGCGGTCGTCCTGAAGATCGCGCGCGCGCGGTGAGGAAGCTCTCGGACCAAGGTCGCGCGGACGATCTGGTGCTGTTCACCCGCGCCGCGAAAGATCCTGCTCCGCTCGTGCGAGGCGAAGCGGTCGCCGCGCTCGCCAAGAGTCAGGACCAGAGGGTAGTCGATCTCCTGGGCGAATTACTGGGCTACCCGGACGAAGGCGTGCAATCTAAAGACGCTGGCGCGCTCGCCGAGCTCAAAGGCGACAAGTCCAAAGGCTACCTCACCAGTCAGTACGCGCGCCGATCGCGGTCGACCCGCATCGCCATCGTCAACGCGCTGAAAGCCGCGAACGTGCCCGGCGCCATGGCGAGTGTGGTCGCGGCGGAGGCGCGCTCCGTCTGGGAACGAAACCTCGCTGCGCTCACCTCGGGCTCCATGCCGGAGAAGGTCACCGCCGCGGAAGAGCTGGGCAAGAGTGGCCGCGTCGAAGCAGTGAACCGGTTGCTGCCCTTGGTCAAGGACAGCCAGGTCATCCTCGCGTCGGCAGCGGTGCGCGGCTTGGGCTTCACCGGCGACAAGCGGATGGTCGCGCCCATCTCCGAGCTGCTCAAAGAGAACTTCCCGGAGCTCCGGGACGCGGCTTGCGAGTCACTGCTCCGTCTGCAGGACGCCTCTGCTCTTCCGAAGCTGCAGGAGCTCGCGACCGAGAAGAGCTCGGCCAGCCCACAGGCGACGGCGGCGATCCTCGCGCTTCCGCACGGCCCGGAGCAGAACGCGGCGCTCTGCGCGATCGTGCTCGACGGACGCGAAGAAGAGTCGCGCGCGGCGGGCAGTCAGATGCGCCAACGTGGGGGCTGCGCGGTGGAGCCGATCCTCGACCGTCTCTCCAAGCAGCCTTCGCTCGCGTCCGGGCTTCAGGCGGTGATTGCGCTCGGACCTACTGCCAAGGGGGCCCTGCCGAAGGTTCTGACCGCGTTATCGAGCACGGATGTGGCGAGCCGGCTTGCTGCTCTCGAAGCAGTCGCCGAGCTGGGTGATGCCAGCGCGCTGCCAGCGGTACTCAAAGTCTACGAACAGGAGCTCAAGACGGTCGAGGAAGACCGCGCCGACTGGATCACCACAGAGCTCCCTCAGCAGTTCGCGCCCACGTTCACGTCGGTCGCGCAGGGCAACCCCAGCCGCGCGCGTCGGACGGATCTGCTTCAGAAGGTGCGCGAGCTCAACGCGGCGAAGGCGGATGGGAGTCAGCGCGTATTTGTGACCCAGCGCCAGCCTCCGGAGTTGATCGACGACGCGAGCGATGACTCGCTGCGGATGTTGGCGGCGTCGATCACGGCGATGGGCGCGCTCAAAGCCCCCGGAAGCTCCGCGGCGCTCCAGCGCTTCGCGGATGATCCGAGCCCGTCGTTGCGTCAGGCCGCGTACGTGGGGCTGGCGAAGTTGGGCGAGGTGACCTCCGCCGCGCCCGGGCTGCTCGACGAGAACCGGCAGGTGCAGGGGGAGGTGGCGCGGGCGCTCGCGGCATCGGACCAAGGCAAGACGGTGATCGCGGAGCTGTTGCCTCGGCTCGGGGGTGAGCGGATCCGTCTGCTGGATGCGTTGAAGGAGAAGGGCGCCAAGGCGTCGGCCGTTCGTCATCTGATCGCGGTGCTGCAGGACGGCGGCGCCGACGCTGCGATCGCGAGTCAGCTGCTGGGAAGTCTCAAAGCGACGGACGCGGTGCCCGAGTTGATCAAGGCGCTCGACGATCCCAACGCCGCGGGGCGACGGGAGGTGCTGACCGCGCTCGGGCAGCTGGGTGACAGGCGCGCCGCCGAGACGGTGACGCGCGACCTCTACCACGACAATCCGGACGTTCGTTCCGCCGCCGCGGAAGCGCTGGGTCGGTTGGGGACGCCAGCGTCTGCGGAACCCCTGGATGCGCTCAAGGGCGACTACTTCCGGCGCGTGCGCGAAAATGCGCAGGCCGCGCTGACCAAGCTGGGTGCTGGAGGATCGGAGCGGTCCAAGTGACGGACCTCCGCAAGCTGAAAGAGAAGGCGAGCGAGGCCTTCGCCAAGGGCAAGTTCGCCAAGGCCGCTGAGCTCTACGCGGACTACTGCCAGCAGGACAAGAAAGACACCCAGGCCAAGCTCCGCATGGGCGACGCCTTCTCCAAGTCCGGCGAGAAGACCAAGGCGATTCGCGCGTACCGCACCGCCGCCGAGGATTACGCGAAGGAGGGCTTTCTTCCGCGCGCGATCGCGGCCAGCAAATTGATTCTAGAGCTGGACCCGGCTCACACCGGAATGCAGCAGCTGCTCGCGGACCTTTACGCGAAACGCACCGGTGGTCCCGCGGCGCCCGGTAAGCCCGCGCCACCTAAAGCGCATGTTCGTCCGCGCGAGATTGAGCTTCCACCCGACGACAGCGCGCCTACGCCCGACGACGCCACGCCTCCGAAGGCCGCGGTCCCGGCAGCTGTCGAGAGCGCTCTTTTCTCCGCGCCGGGTGGAAACCTGATCGGCGGCTCGCAGCTTACGCCGGAGTTGGAGCTCGAGGTCCAGACCGCGGCGCACGAAGCGGAGACCGAGGAGACGATTGATCTCACTGAGGCAGCGGAGGGTCCGGCGGATCTGGACACGCCCATAGGAATCAACGAGCTGGCGGCACATGTCGAGGCGTTGAACCCCACTCCCGCTGACGCGGTGCCACTCGATCGGCCGAAGACCCCGTCTGGGCCGAGCGGAGGCTCCAGCGATCTCCTGGCTGCGCTGTCCAAGTTTGACGAGCTCGATATGAACGACGGCGCTTCGCTTGGCTCTGCGCCGTCTGATGCTCGAGCACCTCCGTCGTCACCGTCCGCGAGCGCTCCGGCCCGCAAGACCGTCGCGTCCGCGCCACCGGGCCTGACGCGTAAGGCGAAACCATCCTTCACGGAGTTGGAGCTGGAGAACGATTCGCTCCTCCACGCTGTGGAGCTGGCGGCTCAGTTAGGCGAAGCCACCGCGACCGCCTCGGAAGAATCGTTCTCCATTGGCGCGGAGCTGGTGGAGGAGTCGTCCGCACCGGGCGCGCTTCCCAAGATCCCGCTCTTCTCTGACCTCCCGCCCAACGCCTTCATTGAGCTGTTCGATCGCTGCCCGCTGCGCCGATTCACAAGCGGCGAGCGCGTCTTCGCGCAGGGGAGTCAAGGCGACTCCTTCTTTGTCATCTGCGCGGGCAAGGTGGGCATCTTCCGCGAGGCGAACGCGAACCGGCAGCGGGTCGCAGAGCTGGACGAGGGCGCATTCTTCGGAGAGATGGCGTTACTCTCCGGCGCGCCTCGCACCGCGACAGTCGAAGCCTTGGCGGAAGATACGCAGCTCCTGGAGATCCCCGCACCTGTGTTGGCCGACCTCTCCGCGAAACACCCGACGGTGGCGCAGGCGCTTAAGAAGTTCTGTCGACAGCGCATGCTCAGCAATGTCATGGCCAGCTCCGCGCTTTTCCGTCCGTTCGACAAGAAAGAGCGACGGGCCCTGGTCGAACGCTTCCGGTCACGAGATGTGCCTAAAGGAACCGCGCTGCTGCGCGAGGGCGAGATCAGCGACGGGCTCTACATCGTTCTTTCCGGAGAGTTGGAGGTGAAGGCCTCTGGGCAGACCCTGGCGAAGCTCAAAGAGGCGGACGTTTTCGGCGAGATGTCTCTGCTCAACCGCGCTCCCGCGGGAGCGACCGTGACCACGACCAAGCACACGTCGCTGCTGCGTCTGCCTCGGCCGGACTTCGATCAGCTCATCTCGACGCATCCGCAGATCTTGATGCTGGTGTCAGAGCTCACCGACGACCGGCGCAAGCAGAACGAAGCTGTCCTCGGCGGCGCGGCGGCCGTGGGGGATGAAGGACTTCTGCTGGTTTGAGGTTCTGCGGCCTGAAAACCGAAAAGGCTGCGGCCCCAGTAGGAGCGCAGCCCTTCGCACCTCCGTGGTGACGTCCCTTACTGCTTGGGCGCTTCGCCCTGTGCTGGCTGACCAGGGGGGGGCTTCGGCGGGGCGGGATCCTTCGGCGCCGGCGCTTCCGCCGGGTCAGGTCGCGCGGGCGGCTCCAGCGCCTTGGCCTGGGTCTTCTCCGCCGGCGTCAGCGGCTTGGCGCGGAAGAGCTTCCACTGCGCGTCGGTACCCTTGATTGACAGCACCGCTGCCAGCCCGGCGCTCTTGGTGTTGTCGTTCATGCCCCACTCCACGGAGTCCGCGGGGCCGGGGTTCAGGTAGAGCGCCTTGGCGGGCGTGCTCTGCTTGATCAGCGTGGTGCCGGGGAGATCGGTCGCGCGCGCGCCTGCCTCCTTGATGTTGGAGAACACGCCGAAGGGGATGTTGCCGTCGCGGATCGCTCGGGCTACATCCTCGTCGCCCACGTTGCCGCCTCCCGTCGCGTAGTCCAGCGCCTGGCTTCCTTCACCGTGCGGTGGGCCGTGCGCGACCAGCACGACGGGGTTCTTCGCTTCCTTCGCCACGCGGATCACTTCATCCACGGTGCTCTTGTAGTAGCGGCAGCCGGTCGCGCAGTTGATGTAGTTCGCGTCGTGGTAGCCCGGGAGCGAGACCAGGGTCGCTTCGGGGAACTCCACCACGCGGACCGCGTTCATGTTCACCACGTTGGGAGATGCCTTCTGCGCGGCCGCCACGCCGTCCGTGAACTCCGCGCGGCACTCGCGGTTGCCGGCGATCACCATCACGGGGAGCTTCGAGTCCGCGAGTGCCTTGAGCACGCGCGCGATGCCGTCCGAGACTTCGCCCACGTCGCCGGTGACGACGATCGCGTCGGCCTTCTCGTCAGCGAAAAACTTCAGGTACTTCTTGATGGTGAGCAGGTTCGCGCCGGAGTCCTCGTTGAGCGGTCCGAGCACGCCCAAGACAAGCTTCCCGTCGGCGTCCTTGTCGCTGAACGACAGCTTGTAGCCGGCAGCTACGGCCTTCCGCGTTCCCACCTGCACGTCCTGGCTGGGCACGACGTCGATGGGCGCGGCGCACTCTTTGTCCGCCACCGGCTCCTTCACCTCGGCCGGCTTCGGAGGTGGCGGTGGCGGCGCTTCAACCGGCGTCGCGGGTTTCAAAGGCGCCTCGGGCTTGTTCTCCTTGCAGCCCGCGAAGCCAAGCAAGGTGAGCGAGAGAACCAGCGCGACAGGACGCGAAAAACGCATTGTCATTTCCCCTCTTGGGTGCACCGAATTCAGCGTTGTTACGTAGCGGAAAGGTGCTTTCGGGTAAAGCTTTGGACGCGTTCTGCGCTATGACTTCACGTCCATGCGTTCGCTCCTTCTGTCCGTCCTCGCCTTCGCCGCCGTGGGATGTGCGCACAGCCCGCTCTCCGGTGGGGATCTCGACCGCGTCAACCGACCCGCCTTTATCTCGCGCATCGAAGAAGGCGGCGGCCCCAAGTCCTGGGTGTTCCGCGATGATTCGTCTTACGAGAAGAAGTTGGGTCGATTGGATCGTAAAGAGGCGGATCGACGCCTCGCGGTGAAGCTGTCCAAGGGAATGTCCCGCTTTGAGGTCGCGGAGCGGCTGCGCGCCACGGTGGTCTCGCTGCTCCCTCGAGAGCGCCCCTGGACCAACCCAGTGGCTCCGGTGGACGTCGCGCGTGAGCTGCAGAGCTTCTTGGTCGAAGAGGTTCCCGCCAACCCGCCGGACTACGAGCTTCTCAAACCCCTCGGCGCAGACAGCGTGGTGGAGTTCGTTGTTGAGGACTACGGGATGCGCAGCGACGGCGGCCGAGCGGGCGCGTACATCAGTGGCTATGGTCGAATGTTCAAGATTGATGGCGGCCAGCTCTGGTTTCGCCGCTTCCGCAGTGACGGGGTGGAGGCGAAGGTCACTCACGTGGATCCTTTCCGAGTGGCCAAGGAGCCGGAGCGCTACCGCGAGGTGTTGGGACAGTTGATCGACGCGATCGCTGCTCAGTTCGCGAAAGATCTCACGCCAGGAGATCGCCGCGGTGGTCCTTCGGGGGGCAGTGAGCTCCCCGCTCCGGACGACACGAACAAGGCAGGGCAAGAACGGCCTGCACCTGCGACGCCCGCTGCTCCGGTTGAAGACCTGCCTTCACCTGAAGAGGGGTAGCTCTGATCGAAGTGCCTGATCGAGAGGCCGCGGCGCATGATCGAGCTTGATGGGAGCAAAGGGGAGGGAGGAGGGCAGATTCTGCGCTCGGCGCTCTCGCTGTCTCTTATCACCCAGACGCCTTTTCGCATCGCCCGCATCCGCGCCAACCGCCAGCCGGGAGGGTTGAGGCCTCAGCACCTGGCCTGTGTTCGCGGCGCCGAGGCGATTAGCAACTCCACGAGCGAAGGCGCCAAGGTGGGCGCCACCGAGCTGACGTTCTTTCCAGGGGCGGTGACGCCGGGAAAACGTGTGCTCGAAGTCGGCACCGCGGGCAGCACGCCGCTGCTCTTTCAATGTCTTTTCTACCCACTCGCACTGGCAGGGGGCGGGGAGCTGGAGCTGCACGGCGGAACCCACTTGCCGCAGAGCCCCATCTACCACTACCTCGCGTTCGTCTGGGCGCCCGCGGTGGCCGCCTTTGGGATGCGGGTGGAGCTGTCGCTGCGGCACGCCGGTTTCTATCCGGAAGGCGGCGGAGAGTTCCGCGCTCAGGTCTTCCCTCCGTCGGTGCCGCCGCTGAAGGTCGAGCTTCCTTCTCGGGGCACCTTGCGCGACGTGGAGGTGATGTCCTTCGTCGCCGGCCTGCCCTTCGACCTCGCGGACCGCCAATCCCGAGCAGCCAAGGCGGCGCTCATTCGCCACGGGATCGTCGTGCAGGCGGAGAACTTTCCGCTCCCCACCACGCGGTCGCAAGGCACCGCGCTCTTCATCCGCGCTCATTTCGAAAACACCTTCGCGGGCTTCACCGCGCTCGGCGAGAAAGGCGTTCGCGCGGAGACGGTGGGGCAGACGGTGGCGGAAGAGATGGATCGCTTCATGGCCAGCGCTGGCGCGTTGGACGTGCACCTTGCGGATCAATTGCTCCTGCCCGCGGCGCTGCTGGCGGCGGGGCGCTTGGGCGCATCCGCTCCCGGGACCACGACCTTCACCACCGAGCGCGTCTCGGGCCACCTCACGACCAACGCGCTGGTGATTGAACGGTTTCTGTCGGTGCGGATTCAGATCAGTCCGCAGGGAGAAGTTTTCGTCGGTCCCTCTGGCGGATCCTGAACCTTTCCTCCACCCCCGGCGGCGGTGAGGGCCCCATCCGACGCATAGTGCGAGGCCGATAGAGCGTCTCGGGACCACCTGGCCAGGCCGTCCCCATCCCCCGGGACGCGGCCGACGATGCGCCTGCTTCTCTCAGCCCTTTGGAACCTCATCACCCTCGTCTTCGTCCTGCTGGGGCTGCCGTTCCGGGCCCTGCGCAGCCGCAAACGTCCCCCGTACGTGCAGTTTCGTCTCAAGGGGGATCCGCCTTACCGGCCGGCCCGCGGGCTCCTCACGTCGCTCTCCGGAAAGGGGAGACGCGACCGCGGCCAGGTTCGGTCGATGAATGGTTTGGCGCTGGAGCTAAGAGCGCTCGCGCAAGATCCAGCGGTTCGCGGCGTCGTCTTTCTCGTCGATGCCCTGACCGTCACCGCGGGGAAGCGCGAGGTCTTGATAGGGCTCATCCGGGAGCTGCGCCATGCAGGGAAGGAGGTCGTGGTCCACGCGCTGGCGGCGTCGAACACGGAGTACCAGCTGATGTGCGCGGCGAATCGCGTCCTTCTCACGCCGGGCGGGCGGTTGGAGCTGATCGGGTTCTCTGCGGAGGCGACCGCGTTGGCCGCAGCGTTGAAGCGCGTGGGTGTGCGCGCCGAGTTCGTGAGACGCGGAGACTACAAAACCGCGCCGGAGCTGTTCACGTTGGCGGAGGTCTCGGACATCCAGCGAAAGACGATTGAGGGCTTCTTAGACGAGCAGTTCGCGCGGCTGGTTCGAGCGATCGCTCAAGGCCGTCAGCTGACCGAAGACGAGGTAAAGACGGTCATCGACAGCGGTCCCTACAGCGCCCCTCGAGCGCTCAAGACCAAGCTCTGTGACGGCCTCTGCCCGGAGGCGGATCTCCCTTCGCTGCTCAACGGTAGCCCTGTGAAAGAGGAAGACGACCGGACCGTGCTCAGCCCGTTCGACGCGTACAACGCGCAGCGGTTGTGGCCGGTGCGGCGCTGGCGTCACGGGCGACGACGTCCTCGGGTGGCCGTGGTCAGCCTGGAAGGAATGATCGTCCCCGGCGAAGGCGGAAGGTTGCCGGTGGGGCCTCGTACCGTTGGAGCAGACGGCGTAGTGCGCGCGCTCCGGGCGGCCGGGCGAGATTCGCGCGCCAAGGCGGTCGTGCTCTACGTCGCCAGCCCCGGCGGATCGTCGCTCGCGTCCGAGCAGATCTTCGAAGCGGTGGAACGACTGTCGCGCAAGAAGCCGGTGGTCGCCTACTTCGATCGGGTCGCCGCCAGCGGTGGCTACCTCGCGGCCATGGGAGCGCGCGAAGTCTGGACCGAGCCCAGCGCGGTGACCGGATCGATCGGCGTGTTCGCGGGCAAGTTTGATCTCTCCGGGTTGATGGAACGGATCGGCATCGCTCAGACGGTGATCACCCGAGGCGCCAACGCCGCGCTCACCTCCAGCGCACGCGGGCTCAGTACACAGGAGCGAGCGGCGCTCGAGGCAGAGGTCGAGGAGACCTATCAGTCGTTCCTGGGTCACGTGGCGAAGGCGCGCAAGATGACGGTCGATGACGTTCACCGGCTCGCGGAAGGGCGGGTCTATTCGGGCGAGCACGCCAAGCAGAAGGGACTCGTCGATCAGGTCGGCGGGTTCGAGGACGCCTGCCGCCGCGCGCTTGAGCTGACCGGAAAGAAGGTCGGCGCCTACGACCTGGCGACGTACCAGCGCGGTGGAACGCCGGCGACCATGGGCTCGCTCCTGCGCGCTGCCGCCGGGGCCCAGCTCTACTCGCTGGAGCTCTTCAACTGGTCGGGGTCAGGCTTTACACTCTTACACTCCGCGGCTTCTGCAGACCTGTTGAAGCTCTTCACTGTCCGGCATGAACGTGTCGATCCCTGGAGCTGATGCGCCGGAGCTGAGGTCAGCGACAGTCCGGGGTGGTCCGCGGTATCTCGGAGCCCGTGCGCCTTCACTCTCTTCTCCTCCTCCTCGTCTGTTTGAGCTGTGCGACTCCCTCCGCCGTCCAGACTCCAGCGTCCGAACCACCGGAGGCGATCGTCACCCGGTTCCTGGCAGCGGTGGACGCGAAGGACTTTCCCGGCGCCTATCGGCTCCTCTCCGCTCGATGGCGAGGCCGCTACACGCCGGAGCAGCTCCGCGCAGACTTTGACGCGGAGCCTTCCGCCGGCCAGCGCCTGGATCGGATCCGCGCCGCGCTCTCGAGCCCCTTCCAGGTCACACCCGAGGGCGCCCAGCTCGTCCTGGGAGAAGGCAAGGTCCTGAGACTCATCAGGGAAGCGGAGAGCTACCGGGTGGCGTCGCTCGAGTGAGCCAGCACGACCGCCTCGGGGCTGTTATGAGCCCGCCTTGACAGGTATGGGGTGCGTGGGGATTCTCCGCACCCCAATTTCGATAGGGACTTAGGGATGAGCGTAACCGAACGCGATGTGCTGGCGGCTCTGTCCAAGGTGATGGATCCGGAGCTGAACATCGATCTGGTCAAGGCCGGCATGGTCAAGGACCTCAAGGTCGAAGGGCAGAACGTCCGCTTGAAGATCGAGCTGACCACTCCAGCCTGCCCGCTGAAGGGAAAGATTCAGGCGGACGCGGAGGCGGCGCTCAAGGCCATCCCCAACATGGGTACGTTCAACATCGACTGGGGTGCGCAAGTGCGAGCGGCTCCCGCGGGTGTCTCGAAGGAATCGCTCCTTCCCGGCGTGAAGAACGTCGTCCTCGTGGGCGCCGGCAAGGGGGGCGTGGGCAAGAGCACGGTGGCCGTGAACCTCGCCGCGGCCCTAAGTCGCTGTGGCGCCAAGGTCGGCCTGCTCGACGCGGACTTCTACGGACCGTCCGTGCCGCTGATGACCGGCATTCGCCGCAAGCCCGTGAGCAAGGACGGCAAGACGCTCGATCCGCTCGAGGCCCACGGTCTTCGCGTGATGTCGATTGGCTTCTTGGTGGAGCCGGATCAAGCGCTGGTCTGGCGCGGTCCCATGCTTCACGGCGCGCTCTTGCAGTTGGTGCGGGACGTGAACTGGGGCGAGCTGGATTACCTGGTCCTAGACCTTCCTCCTGGAACGGGAGACGTGGCGCTCACCATCTCGCAGCAGGTGCGTGCGGCCGGCGCGGTATTGGTCACGACGCCGCAGGACGTGGCGCTGGCGGACGTCGTTCGCGCCAAGCAGATGTTCGACAAGGTGCACATTCCGGTGCTCGGCATTGTCGAGAACATGAGCCAATTCGTGTGCCCCAACTGCAACCACACCACGGCGATCTTCGACCACGGCGGCGGGCGCAAGGCAGCGGACATGTTCGGCATCGCGTTCCTGGGCGAAATCCCCTTGGAGCTGAAGGTGCGCCAGTCCGGCGACCGGGGTGTTCCGGTCGTCCTTGGCAACCCGGACAGCAAAGAAGCCGAGGCTTTCATGGCCATGGCGCGTACCATCGCGGGACGCATCTCCACCGAGAACGCGCGCGGGCGTCAGCCCACGCTCCAAGTGGCCCAGTAGCGGCCGTCGCAGTGGAACGATCGAGGGAACGTCATGGCCATGTCTGATCCGCCCAACTCGCCCCCGCCGCCGGAAGACGATCCGCTGATTGGCGACTACGGCTCCTCCAAGGAGGGCCCCGCTCGCTTCGTGCCGGAGTTCGTGAAGAAAGTCGCCGTCGCCGGTTTGGGCGCGCTCTTCATGACCGAGGAAGGCATCCGCAGCCTCGCCGGGCAGCTCAAGCTCCCCAAAGAGATGCTGGGCGTCATCCTCACCCAGGCGGAGAAGACCAAGGACGACGTAGGTCGCGTGGTCTCCGAGGAGCTTCGTCGTTTCCTCCAGTCCGACAAGCTGCGCGAAGAGTTCCTCAAGCTGATGGCGGGGATGACGCTGGAGATCAAAGCCGAGGTCCGACTCCAGCCGCGCAAGGACTCGGAGCCGGAAGCGCCGCTCGTGGTCAGTGAATTGAGCGCGCGCCGGCACAAGAAGCAGAAGAAGGAGTAGCGCCCCTTGGTCCGTCGGCTAGCCCTCATCGCAATGGTCGGCCTGGGTGCGTTGATCTGGCGCGCGCCGTTCTTTCCTCAAGACCGAACCCTGGTCTGGAAGCTGCCCAGCCGCGTTCGCGCCGCGCCTCGCGTTGAGCTGACGCTCTTCGATGAGACCGGAGCGGTCCTTAAGCGTGAAGAACATTCGGAGCGGGAAGGTCTCGCCGAAGAGCTGCAGTGGAAGCTCCCTCTGACTCGGGTTTCGCCCTTTTCTGAGTGGACTTCCGCTCAGGCGAGGATCAAAAGGGCAGCGTGAAACTGAAGTGCCAGCGTTGCGACATTCGGGGGTCAGCCGACCTCGCCTACATCTGGTACG
>JBQTKE010000056.1:0-4658 GCA_052386435.1 Myxococcaceae bacterium | reverse complement strand
CCGGACACCGCCGCGGACGGCGCCCTTGTTCCCACGGTCGAAGCGCCGAAGAAGAAGGACAACACCCCTGAATTCTCCGTGCTCGCGCAGACCGCGGAGGCGCAGCAGCAGATCACAGGCTGGTTGTTCATGACGTCGCTCTCGCACGACATGGGTTTGGGCACGCTCACCAATCCGGATCGCGCGGACGCGCGTTACTTCGGCGCGAGCCTCGATCTGCGTGCCACCTACCTGTTCAACGTCGCGGGTAAAAAGCTCGCGGCCTCCGCGGGCGGCGCGTTGGGATGGCAGTACACGCAGCCGGACTTGGTGAATGGCCGCCGCTTTGATTGGGGCGACCTTCGGCTCGCGTTGACAGCGCCCGCGATCATCCGTGAGAAGGTGACCGGCGTTGGCTTTACGCCTCGCTTCGGCTTCACCGTTCCCATCTCCATTCGCAGCCGCGCCGCCACGACGCTCTCCGTGATCTCCGCGGGTGCGGACTTCACCCGAACCTTCGCGGGCAAAGTGGACCTTGTCTACCGCCTCACCGGGAGTCGCGGCTTTCACGCGCGCTCTCAAATTGGAACGCCGATCACCTCAGTGGTGACTCCTTCCAACTTCGGAACGAAGACCTTCGTCTGCCGCTCCAGTGACACCTTCTGCGACTACGGTGGGCAGAACACCGCGTGGAGCTTGGGCAATATGATCTACGCGAACTGGCGCATCACCGACGCGTTCGCGATCAGCGGCTCGGTCGTGCTCCAGAACAACTGGCGCTACCCAGTGACCGACGTGGTCGACGAATTCACGCCGAAAGCGACCGACTCCAACGGTAACGCCGTGGCGAAGGCGGGCTACGGACGCGCTGACGTGGTTCAGGCGAGCGCTGGCGCCAGTTATGCCATCACTGACTCACTGCAGACGGGCCTGGGCCTTGGCTACGAGGGTGCCCCGCTCAATGACAACAACTCTTCGCTGCGCAGCCCTTTCGCGTACGGCGCCGGCAACTACCTCTCCTTCTCGCTCTCGGTCTCAGCGCTCTTCTAAGGTCCGACTCCAATGACCCAATCCAAGCTCCTGTCCAAGGGAACCACGATGAAACGGATGACCCGCCTCGGGCTCGGTCTGCTCGCCGCCGTGTTCGCGCTCTCGTGCGCGCAGAGCAACGGCGACATCAACCGCGTTCAGCCGAACGTGATGCAGAAGACCGATCTGCTCGGCTCACAGTGGTACTTCCGCAACACCGTGACCTGGACGCCAGCGACCACCGGCTTCACCTTCACAGGTGAGACGGGGACCATGGAGAAGCTGGTCTTCGAGGTCACTGAGAAGAGCCTGATCGGTTACCGCGCCTACCCCTATCTGCCGGGCAGCGAGACCAATATCAACCCCGCGTCGATTCCGTCCGGCACCACCACGCGCTTCTGCGACACCGCGGGTAGCTGCGCGGAGGCGCAGCAGTTCTTCGGGGCGCCCGTGGTCGCCTACAACATCGTCAGCCACTTCGACGTGCAGCGTTCGTACAGCGCGGCCACCGGCGAGACCTCCAACGTCATCGTGGAGAACAGCACCGACCGTCCTTGGAACGAGCGCGAGTTCATGCGCGTGGACTGGTCCGCCAACCTGCTCAACCCGGGCAAGAGCATGCTCTGGGGCACGGTGCAGAACCCCACCGGGTCGACGACGGTGAACTCGTGGATCCAGCCCAACGAGCCTGGCACGGATCCCTACGACTGGCCGGTGCGTGAATACAAAGCGGACGGCTCGCTCGCGTACTTCGACTTCACCGGTCGGTACTTCGTGAAGCCCACCACCACGAAGTTCGACGACGGCACACCCGCCGGCGTGGAGTACCCCAACTGCTTCCTCTTCGGCGGCGAGCAGTACGATTGCACCTCGCAGCAGATCAACCTGCGGACGTCGCTCGCGCGGGTGGAGCCGAACCAGACCAATCAGTACGAGCCTCTCGTCTACGGCAACGACGCGATGAACAAGTTCGGTTATTTCCGCACCGAACGGCTCACCTACGACCGCGAGCACGGGATCACCGAGACAGGCCGGCTGCTCCTGGCGAACCGCTTTCGTATCTGGAAGCAGGCCTACCGCACCAACGCAGACGGCAGCGCGAACAAGGAGCAGCTGATCCCCTTCGCCGAGCGCGAGGTGAAGCCCATCGTCTATTACGTCTCACCCGCGCGCCGCACCCAGGGCACCGCGGTCTACAAGCAGTACCTGGAAGGCGCGCGCGATGTAGAGAAGCACTGGGACGTCGCCTTCCGCCGCGCCGTCGCCGCCGCGCAAGGAACGACGCCGGACAAGGTTCCTCAGGTCTTCTACATCTGCGAGAGCCCGGTTCCGGCGAAGGACACTCTCACCGGCGCAACGCCTCCCGCGGCCTGCGGTAACCCCGGCTTCGAGGCACGCATGGGCGACGTGCGCTACAGCTTCCTCTACACCATCACCGAGCCCGTCCCGAACGGGCTGCTCGGCTACGGTCCGTCGTCCGCGGATCCCGAAACGGGCGAGATCATCTCCGCCAACGCCAACGTCTACACCGGCGCGGTGGACAGCTCCGCGCAGGGCGCCCTCACCCAGGTCGACTTCTTGGTCGGAGACAAAGGCATTGAAGAGATCATCTCCGGCAAGGACGTGAAGGATTACCTCCTCAAGAACCCGGCCTACTCCTCCGTGCTCAAGCAGGGCAACGGGACGCTCCAGGCGGAGCTGCAGGGCATTCCTCAGCGCCCCGACGACGCCTCGGTCGGCGCCTTTGACCGCCCGTCGTCGATTCTCCGCTCGTCACTCGACAAGATGAGGGCGTCGGGCGGACTGCCCAAAGCCTCGTCTTCCTCTCTACGCGCGGCGGCTCAAAAGTTGGCGCAGCACCCGTCCATGGAGTCGGCGCTGATCGACAACCCGGAGCTGGAGAACGACGTGCTGGGAATGATGCCCGCCGTGGTCGCCAGCGCGGCGAGCACCAACAAAGACACCGCGCGCAACCTGAAGCGTCAGGTCCTGCTCCAGTACCCGGACTTCCAGGAGAAGTTCAGCAAAGCGCGGATCCGCTGGGCCCGTGAGAACAGCATCACCCTGCAGGAGTTCGTGGACCGCGCGCTCTTCGGCGTCGCGTACACCGAGGCGAACAAGCGCCGGGTGCGGATTACCGAGCTGCAGGCCAAGGCCAACGTGTCCTGCAACAACAAGGTCTGCACCGAAGCCGAAGCGCGCGTGGTCGCGGACAACGAGATTCGCCGCCGCTTCCAACAGAACATCTGGCGCGCCACCGCGGAGCACGAGCTTGGCCACACCTTCGGGCTGCGCCACAACTTCCAGGGCTCGTTCGACGCGATGAACTACTTCGACGACTACTGGAAGCTGAAGCAGCCCACGCTCACCGTCAGTCAGAGCGGCGTACCCAAAGTCCCGCGCACGCCCGCGGATTTGAAGCGCGCGTCGGACGGTCTGGAGTCGCAGCTCACCTCCGGCATGCACGACTACGAGTACTCGTCGATCATGGACTACGGCGGGAAGCAGAACGCGGACTGGAAGGGCGTCGGCAAGTACGACGAGGCGGCGATCATCTTCGCGTACTCGGGTGGCACCTCTCCCGGCTACGTGGAGGTCTTTCAGAACCCGCGTCGCACCGCGCAGACCTTCAACGGCTCTGACGGCGCGACCCTCAGCATCACCGGCGCCGGTCACGACCTCCCCGTGGTCAACGCCGCGCACACCAACACCGCGGTGCCCAACTACACGGAGCGCTTCCACTACAGCACCTTGCCGCTGCACTTCGGGACCGGCGGCGACATCAACGCCGTCATCACCGACGGCATCGCCAAGTTGAAGCAGCGCAGCCTAATGAAGTGGTCCGACGTGAAGGCGAAGCAAGCGGTGCTCGCCGAGAAGCTGGGCGCCAGCACGGCCATCACGGACGCGGACACCGCGGATGTTCCCGCGGAGGTCCCGTACATGTTCTGCACGGACGACCACGAAGGCGCGGTCCTCTCCTGCAGCATGTGGGATCGCGGCGCGGACTACTACGAGATGACGCGCACGTGGCTGGAGACGTACTGGAACGGCTACTACTTCAACCACTTCAAGCGCGACCGCTACTACTTCTCCTCGGATCGCGCGACCAGCGCGGCGTTCAACACCTTCGGCTCTGCCAGCACTGTCTACAAACATTGGGTGCACGCGCTCTACGGGCGGACGTCCACGGCGCAGCAGGGTGGGGCGGACTACCGCTCGGGAACTTTCGGCTACGACCCGCTGGTGCAGGACACCTGGACCATGGCCACGTTGGACGGCATCAACAACCTGCTCCGCGTGATGTCGGTGCCGCCTGCCGGCTTCTTCATGCGCCGCACGGTGGATCCTTCCGGCGGAACCGTTCCGCGCTGGGAGGTCATCTCCGAAGGCGTGGACTTCGACAACCTCAACGAGGCCGGTCGCGCCACGCTCGCCAGCTATTACGGCAACGCCGGGGCCTACCGCGCCGACAAGTTCGCCACGCTCCCTCGCGGCGAGGCTCGCGCGATGTACAGCCGCTACGACTACAAGAGCGGCTTCGGCTTCATGTACCGAATGCTCGAGGCCGGGCACTACAACGACCAGTACGGCGCGATGATCGCCGCGGTGGATCCGCAGGCCAACTTCCTCGCGGTGGACACCTACGC
>JBQTKE010000055.1:0-3455 GCA_052386435.1 Myxococcaceae bacterium | reverse complement strand
GAAGGACATGGAGCAGTTCGAGGATACAATCGGCCCACCGTGCGCGTCCCGCTGCCGCCCAACATCGAGGTGGGCCTGGGTCGGAGAGATCCAGACGTCCGCCCGCTCGCCCTGAGACGTGCCTGGGCGCTCTCTCTCCTCACCTTCCTCGCGTGCGCCCCGCTTCGCCTCGCCCTTCCCCTCTCACGCGAGCTGGCGACGCCAGCCGGTCCGCTCCGCGTCGACGCCGACAGCGACGAAGACGCCGCGATGGTGCTGCGCGCCGCCCTCGCTGCGTCTTCGAGCTTAAGCCGCTGGGGTGCCTTCGATGCGCCAGTCGTCATCCGCGTGGTGCAGGACCACGACGCGCTCGAAGCCGAGTCGGGCATGAATGACGTCGCCTGGCTGCGGGCGTGGGCGCGCGAGGAGGGGATCATCCTTCAGCGACCCGCGACTTGGAGTGTGTTCGGCGCTCCTTCGTCAGACCTTGAAGAGCTGCTTCGCCACGAGCTGACCCACGTCCTCACCTATCAGCTGGCGCGCAGCACTCAGCCCATCCCCCTCTGGTTCCATGAAGGTATGGCGATGAACACCGCCAACCAGGGGTACCGCTTTCCCTCGCTCGAAGATCTGGCCCGCTACTACCAGAGCCATCCGGTCGATCCGCTGAGTGAACCTGAGCGCTTCTATCGGCACCAGAGCGCGCTGCTTTACTCGGTATCGCTCCACGCCTTTTCATTCCTGATTCGTCGCTACGGTGACGAGAGCGTGCGCAAGCTTCTGGCCCAAATGAGGGCAGGACAATCCTTCCCTGACGCCTTCTCCCGCAGCGTGGGAATAAAACCCGAAGCGTTCCTCTCGGACTTCGAGCGCTACATACGGCTGCGCGCTTTCAGGAGCGGTCGGCCGCTCAGCTCGGCGCGGGACGATTCCTCACAGTGAAGGAACATGTGCCGCTCCGGCACGCCGTGGGTGGATCATTTCGGGGCAACTGCAGTCTCTACGTGCAGGGCCCGACACCCTCTCAGACCTCCTCCGTTCGAGGGCTTAAGGGTGCAATGGCGTACAAAGAATCTTGAAACGTCTGCCGCTAACATCTGCGAGGCCGTGCACAACTACCGCGTCGTTTCCAAGCTCGCCGAAGGCTCCGCCGCTGAGGTTTTCCTCGCGCGGGGCAAGACGTCACCCGAAGAGGTGATCGTCGAAGTGCTGCGCCGCGAAGTGCAATCCGATTCCGCGTTGAGCAGCAAAGTCATCGGTGAAGCGAAGCTGCGCCAGTCCTGGCAACACCCGGCGCTCACCAGGCGCGTCGGTGAAGGCCGCACGCCGGATGGCCGCTCCTTCTTCGTCAGCGAGCCGGTTACTGGCGAGAGCCTGCGCACCTGTCTGTGCAACTCGGGACCGATCAAGCTGCGCGAGCTGCTCAAGATCGCCATCCCCATCTGCGACGCGCTCCACTACCTCCACCAACACGGAAAGATTCACGGCAACCTCAAGCCGGCCAACGTGTTCCTGTTGGGTGGACTGAGGGCATTCAACCCCAAGCTCTTCGACTCCGCGCTCGCGCTCTTCCGCACCGGCCGCGCGCTCCACGTCAAACCCTCCAGCCTCGTCGAGCCCGAGTACATGTCGCCCGAGCGAATCGGTGGCCAACGCGCCAACGTTCTCTCCGACGTCTACTCGCTGGGCCTGGTCCTCTACGAGATGGCCACCGGTGGTCCGCCGTTCACTTCTCGGGAGATTCGCGAGACGCGCCGCCGTCAGATGCATGAGTCGGTGCCGCCACTGCCGCAGAGCCATGAAGCGCTCGCGCCGATTCTCTCCCGAGCGCTGGCGAAGGATCCGAAGAGCCGCTTCCCTTCCGCGGCTGCGCTGCGCGATGAGCTGACGGCGCTGAGCCAGACGATTGCGCTCGACTCTGCGCCCGGGAAACCGACGCCCACGCCGCGCTTCGAGCCCAGCCTCGCTGAAGGAAAGGTCCTCGGCAACTACCAGCTGCAAGGCCTGCTCGGCGCGGGCGCGATGGGCCAGGTCTTTCAGGCGCGACACATCAAGCTCGACCGGCAGATGGCGATCAAGCTGCTGCGTCCCGAGCATGCGTCGAACCGAGGCTTCATCGACCGGTTCTTCCAAGAAGCGCGCGCGGCCAACCAGATCAACCACGAGCACATCGTGGAGATCTTCGACTTCGTCGAGGAACAGCACCCGGACGGGCCGCAGGTCTACTGCGTGATGGAGCTGCTGCAGGGCAAGAGCCTGGAGCAGGTCATTCGCAAAGAGACCGTGGGCATCCAGCGATCCGTTCGGATCGTCCGCCAGATCTGCAGCGCGCTCGCCGCAGCGCACAAGGTCGGCGTCGTGCACCGCGACATCAAGCCTGACAACATCTTCATCACCGAGCGCGCGGGCGTTCGCGACTTCGCCAAAGTCCTGGACTTCGGCGTCGCCAAGCTGCGTCCCACGCCGAACGGCCCAGACAACCACGTGGACGGAGAGATCGTCGGAACGCCGGCGTACATGGCCCCGGAACAAGCTTCCGGCGAGCCAACCGATTCGCGCACCGACATCTACGCTTTGGGCACGGTGCTCTACCGAATCCTCGCGGGTCGGCTCCCCTTCCGAGCGCCCAGCCTGCCGCGCCACATCGCGAAGCTCCTCACCGAGCCCCCTCCTCCCATGGGAGACGTCACGCCCGGCGGCGAAGCGATTCCCGGCGACCTGCAACGGCTCATCCTCCGTTGCTTAGAGAAGGACCCAAAGAAGCGGCCGCAGAGCATGACCCTGCTCTCGGAGCTGTTGAAGCCATTCGAAGACGCGGTGGTCCGGCGCATCGATTCGACAGACGAGCCGTACCAGATGTCGCACGTCGAAGCCGCGCTCGAGTCCATGTGGAACGCGGAGCCCGCGGGGCCGCAGATGATCGCCGGCGATGACGTTCAGCTCATCGAGTCTGTACACCAACGCGCGCCCACGCCACGTCCCCCACCTCCGACGCGCACCCCCAAGCCGCCGCCCACCGCGCAGCTAGCGCATGAGGCCGCGACCCAAGCTGTCGTCGATGTCTTCCACCCTGACGAGGAAGATCCAGATCTCGACGAGGCGTTGGGACCGAAGGAACCGTCCGAGCGGACCCGCGCAGAGCGACCGCTGATGCTCGCGCTGGGCGAGGCCGAAGATCTTGAAGACGCGCTCGACCGCACGACGATCGCGGATCCTGAATCCGTGAAGCAGGACCAGGACGGGCTGCAGCTCATCAATGAGCCGCTGGCGCTGCAGGTCCCGCGCCTGGAGACGCCCCGTCCTGGACCGGTTCTCGCCGCGCCAGCGCCTCAGTTGTCCGCGCCGCACCGCACGCCGGTGCCGCTGCGGACGCCCACGCCACTGACCCGGCCGCAGCAGCGGAAGATGCGCGTGTACTGGGTCTCCGCGTGTCTGCTCTGCACCACGCTCGTGGGAATGACCTACCGGATGATCAC
>JBQTKE010000054.1:0-3544 GCA_052386435.1 Myxococcaceae bacterium | reverse complement strand
TTCCGCCTTCACCGCCAACTACGTCTTCAAGATCGACGGCCGCGCGTTCCTCGATCCTCGGTACCTCGACACCGCGGACGTGTTGTTGGCAGTCCTCAAGGCGATGGCGTGCGGCCTCTACATTCCGTTGGCGGCGTGCTGGCGGGGCATCAACGCGGGGGCGGGCGCTCCGGCCGTGGGCGAGGCGACGACGGACGGTGTGGTCAGCGCATGCCTTGGCTGCTTGGTCATTGATTTCATCTTCACCTTCGCGTTCTCCGTGGTGGGCGCCTGATGTTGCGTTTGCGCGGTGTGGCCAAGACGTTCAGCCCGGGTAAGCCGGTGCTCCGTGGTCTGAGCGCGGAAATTCCCCTCCAAGGCGTCACCTATGTCGTGGGACGGAGCGGAAGCGGCAAGAGCGTGCTCTGTCGTTTGGCGGTGGGGCTGCTCCGTCCGGACGCCGGAGAAGTGGAGCTGTTGGATGAACGAGTCGATCAAATGCCCGAACGTTCATTGCGCCGTCTGCGAGCGCAGGTGCCTTATCTCGTTCAAGGTCCGGCGCTGCTCTCGTGGCGCACGGTCCTGCAGAACGTGGCATTGGCCTGCGACGGTGACACCGTACGGGCGACAAAGGCGCTGGAACAGCTGGGGTTGGACGAGCTCTCCTCGCAGCTACCGACGCAACTGGGACCAGGAGCTCAAAAGCGGGTGGCGATCGCGCGGGCGTTGGCGTTGCGACCTCGGTTCATGCTGCTGGACGAGCCAACGACTGGATTGGATCGCGGAGCGGCCAAGCAGGTGAACCAGACGATCGCGCAGCTTCGTCGAGAAGGGCTTGGAGCGCTGGTCGTGTCCCACGACTATGCCTCGCTCGAACAGGTGGCCGACAACGTGCTGATGGTTTCCGCCGGCGAGGTTGCATTCTTTGGCAGCGCGCGCGAGTTTCTCACGTCGGGAGACCCACAAGTGCGCGCCCTCACGGCGCGGACGTGACAGCGGAGCGGATGCACGGCGATGGATGAGCGGCGGCTGGAAATGAGGGTGGGCGTGCTGGTGCTCACGGCGGTGGGCGGCCTGTTGGCCATGCTCTGGCTGATGGGCGAGCTAACGCTGGGCCGCGGCGCGAAGCTGGCCGTGGAGTTCTCGCACAGCGGCAACGTGGTGGCGGGCGCGCCGGTGAAGTTGGCGGGCGTGGTGGTGGGTCGAGTGGAGCGCGTGGAGCTCACGCCGGAAGGTCGAGACGCGCAGGGCAATCCGCTCCCCGTTCGCATGCGGTTGTCGATGCAGGAGAGCACCCATGCGGCGTTGCGTGAAGACGCGCTGGTTACGGTGGCGACGCAAGGCCTGCTGGGCGAGCCGTACCTGGAGCTGAACGCAGGCATCGCCCAGGCGCCGCTCACGGCCGAAGTTGTGCGTGGGATGGACGCAGCGCGGTTGGAAATGGTGATCGCGAGGGTCTCAGGGTTTCTGGATGGAGCCAGTCGGATCTTGGATCAGAACCCGCAGGTGGTGGGCGATCTGCTCGGCGGCGTTGCTGGGCTGACCCACACCGTGGATGGGGTGGTGACGGAGAACCGCGCGGAGATTCGTGGGCTCCTTGTCGATGCCGCCGCGGCGGTGAAGGAGATGCGCAGCGTGGCGGAGCTTGCGCGTGGGCAGCTCTCTCCGGGGGGCAAAGCGGCCCAGCTGGTGGATGATGCGGCGGCCTCCGCGAAGACCCTGCGGGCGGATCTGCCGGCGCTGTCGGGCGATGCGCGGAAGGCGCTCGCGGGCGCGGCTGCTGTGACCGGACAGATGACGCCCGAAGATGGGCAACGGCTGCGCGTGGCGCTGGCGAAGTACTCCGCTGCGGGTGAGAAGCTGGAGCGGATCGCAGCTCGCGCGGAGACGGTCTTAGCGCGCATCGAGGCGGGCGAAGGAACGATCGGCGGCGCGTATAAAGATCCGCAGGTGTACGACGATCTCCGATCGCTGCTCAGCGATCTCAAGCGCCACCCGTGGAAGATCCTCTGGAAGGACTGATCCGACGCCTGAGCGGAAGCATCCTCTCCGGAAGATCGTCTGGCGAATTGAGCCGTCTCGGATCGGCGTGGCGATCCACACTGGCGCAGCCGGTACTGTACGCTGGAAGGCGACGTGCCTAAAGTTCGCGAGCTTCCGCGTGGCAACACCCTTGCTCTTCAAGGCTCCCGTCCTCACCAGGGAGCAAACATGGAAGTGCGATTTTGGGGTGTCCGCGGTTCGGTGGCGTCGTCCGGTTCCAACGTTGCGAAGATCGGTGGCAACACGCCGTGCCTTGAGGTCACCTGCGGCGAGCACCGGATCATCCTCGACGCGGGCACCGGCATTCGTGGGTTGGGCGAGGCGATGTTGCGCGAGGGAAAACCGCAACGGGCTACCCTGCTCTTCTCGCACCTGCACTGGGATCACGTGCAGGGCTTTCCCTTCTTCACGACCGCGTTCCTGCCCACCACCGAGCTCACGCTTTACGGGCCGGGGCCCGAGGGCGATCAGGCGTTGTTCTCCGCGCTCGATCAACAGATGCAGCCTCCGGGGTTCCCGGTGCCGCTTTCGATCATGGGAGCGAAGATGGAGCTCCGCGCCGCGGACCGCAGCTTCAACGTGGGGCCGATGCAGGTGACGCCGATCCCGCTGCCTCACCCCAACGGGTGCATGGGCTACCGAATCGAGGCGGACGGCGCG
This sequence comes from Myxococcaceae bacterium, assembly GCA_052386435.1. Lineage (GTDB taxonomy): Bacteria > Myxococcota > Myxococcia > Myxococcales > Myxococcaceae > JBQTKE01. Next base: position 862 of record JBQTKE010000054.1, on the reverse strand, counting down.
AGCTTCGTGTACGCCACCGATGTCGAGCTCTCTCTTGAGACGCTTACGCCGAGCTCCCCCTCGCGGTGCAGGGAAAGTTGCTGCGAGTCCTGCAGGACCGCGAGTTGGAGCGCGTGGGCGGTACTCAGACCGTCAAGACGGACGTGCGCATCCTCGCCGCGACGAACAGGGATCTGCTGCGGCTGGTGAGCGAGGGCAAGTTTCGCGAGGACCTCTACTACCGGATCAAAGTCGTGGAGCTGGTGCTGCCTCCGCTGCGCGAGCGGGGCGCCGAAGACATTGAACGCCTGGCGCGGCACTTCCTCGGGCAGGCCGCGCGCAAGCACCGCGTGGATCCGGCGCCTCGACTGAGCGACGACGCGCTGCAGTTGCTCAAGACCTACCGCTGGCCGGGAAACGTGCGCGAGCTGGAGAACTGCATCGAGAGCGCGGTGGTGCTCTGCGAGGGGGAGATCCTTCCGGAGAATCTGCCGATGCCCGCGTCGCAGCGCGACGTGCTGCACGCCCCCGAGCAAGCACACGTCGGCTCATCGACGGTAGCGCTCCCGTCGTCGGAGCCGCTGAAACAGTGCGCTCAATTGGCGTCATCGGCGGAGGATCCGCTGCTCACGTTGGCCGAAGCGGAGAAGCGGCACATCGTGACTACCCTCGACGCAGTGCAGGGCAACCGCACGGCAGCCGCGAAAGCATTGGGCATTGGGCGAAACACTCTGGCGCGGAAGCTCAAGGAGTACGGAATCGCTGACGGGTAGTCAGCGTTCTGGCGTAGATCGCTCGCCTTATGCGAGCCCTCCCCGTCGCCCTGTTGCTGCTGCTCTGTCTGACCGCCTGTCCGAACCGTAAAACGCCGCCGCCGCCGGAG
>JBQTKE010000053.1:0-13168 GCA_052386435.1 Myxococcaceae bacterium | reverse complement strand
CCCTGAAGGCGCGCAAGCTCGAGAAGTACCACGAGGCTGGGTTAGGAGCAGCGCCCATGAAATCGCATATTTTTCGTGAGAACGACATCCGCTGGCTGGTCGACAAGGACCACACCGACGACGTGGTGGAGAAGCTGGGAAAAGGGCTGGGCACCGTTATTCGCCGCAAGGGCGGAATGAGCCTGGCGCTGGGTCGCGACTGCCGTGAGTCCTCGACTGTTTTCCGCGAGGCGCTCGCCAAAGGCCTGACCTCCACGGGCCTCAACGTCCTCGACATTGGCGTCGTCCCCACGCCGCTCACGTACTTCGCCGCGAACACGTTGCCGGTCGATGGGCTCGCGATGATCACCGGTAGTCACAATCCACCCGAATACAACGGCTTCAAGATTGGCGCGGGCAAGACGACGTTCCACGGCCACGAGATTCAAGAGCTGCGTAAGCTCATTGAGGCGAGCGACTACGAGGTCGCGAAGACGCCCGGCACGCTCAACGAGTTCGACATCATCACCCCGTACGCGCACTTCATTCGGCAGACGGTGAAGTTCGGTCGGAAGGGAATGAAGATCGTGATCGATGCCGGCAACGGCGTAGGGGGGCACGTCGCGGTGCCGCTGTTCAAGTCGCTGGGCTTCGAAGTTGTCCCGCTCTACTGCGAGATGGACGCGCGCTTCCCGAACCACCATCCGGATCCAACGGTGATGGAGAACCTTGAGGATTTGATCAAGGCGGTGAGGAAGGAGCGGGCTGAGGTCGGCATTGCATATGACGGCGACGCGGATCGCATTGGCGTGATTGATGATCAGGGCAACGTGCTCTGGGGCGATCAGCTGATGGTGCTGTTCTCGCGCTACGTGCTCAAGGAAGCGCCGGGCGCGGCGATCGTCGGCGAGGTGAAGTGCTCGTACACGCTCTACGACGACATCGCGGCCAAGGGCGGCAGGCCGATCATGTGGAAAGCGGGCCACTCGTTGATCAAGGCGAAGATGCGCGAGGAGAACGCTCAGCTCGCGGGAGAGATGAGCGGGCACATCTTCTTCAAACATCGCTACTTCGGCTTTGACGACGCGGTCTACTCAACGGCGCGTCTGCTGGAGATCCTCACCCACGAGAAGAAGCCGCTGTCCGCGCTGCTCGCCGATGTGCCCAAGACCTTCGCCTCGCCCGAGCTGCGCGTGGACACGGTGGAGGAGAAGAAGTTCGAGCTGGTCAAGCGCTGCACCGAAACACTGCGCAAGGCGGGGCACAAGATCATCGACGTGGACGGGGTGCGCGTGACCTTCCCGGATGGGTGGGGATTGATCCGCGCGTCGAACACGCAGCCGATTCTGGTCCTGCGCTTCGAAGCGAAGACCGAGGCGCGCATGAAAGAGATTCAGACGCTCATCGAAGGGACTGTCGACAAGATGAAGACGGAGCTCGGAGCGTAAAGCTTGCGCACCCTGGGGATCGATCTCGGAGGCACCAGCGCTCGAGCGGCGCTCCTCGATGAGCGGGGTGCGCTGCTGCGATCCGCCAAGGTGCAGTTGCAGGATCGACGACCGGAAGCCGTGGTCGAAGCGATTGCCGTCGCCGTGAAGGAGGCGATGGTGGGTCATCCGATCGGTGAGCCGGTCGCGTGTGGCGTCGGCGTCGCGGGTCAACTGAAAGGCGACACGGGCTTCGTATCCGTGGGTCCGAACTTGGGTTGGCGGGATGTTCCGTTCGGCGCGCTGCTGTCCAACCGACTCGGTCACGCCGTTCGCGTCGTGAATGATCTCTCCGCCGCCGCGTGGGGTGAGCTCAAGGTGGGAGCAGGGAAGGGTGCACGCGACATCTTCGTGGTGTTCGTGGGTTCCGGCGTGGGGAGCGCGTTGATCGTGAACGGCACGCTCACCACGGGAGCAACTGGCGTCGCGGGAGAGTTCGGACACATCAAGGTGATCCCGGATGGAAGGGAGTGCGGCTGCGGCGAGCGCGGTTGTCTCGAGGCGTACGCTGGCGGTCACAGCTTGATCGCGCAGATGAAGGAGAGGGGACTCGGTGGCGCGGAGCCGAATCCCGCGCTGCTCGAGAAGGCGGCAATGGAACGGCACGCGGCGTCTCGCGAGCTCTACGACGCGGTCGCTCACCATCTGTCGCTGGCCATTGCGAATCAAGTCACGGTGCTTAATCCGGCCCGGGTCATTCTCGGCGGCGGAGTCTTGATGAATTGTCCCGGACTTCGTCAGCGGATCAGCGCGGGAGTGGAGAAGTACGCGTCACGTACGAGCAGAGCCGCGGTGACGCTGTGTGACGCCGCGCTCGGGGATGACAGCGGCATCATCGGGGCGGGTCTGCTGGCGCTGGAACCGAGTTGAGGTTGAGCGAATAGGCTCTATCCCTTGCGGTCTTTTTTCAGTGCCGCGATCAGCTCCAAGTCGACAAGATCTTTGGGCCGTCCCGCGGCTCGTTTGCTGCGCTCAAGTCCATCAAGGTCGAGCACCTGAGTGTCGTGGGCCAAAAAGCGAGATGCGACTAATAAAGGGAATGATCTGTTCGTAGCCCCGAGACTAACCAAGTTATCAACCGCACGGAAAATCACTTCCCCGCGAACAGCTTGGTGTACTGCCCATACCCCTCGGCTTCCAGCTTCGTCGCGGGGATGAAGCGCAGCGAAGCAGAATTGATGCAGTAACGCAGTCCGGTGGGGCGTGGACCGTCATCAAACACGTGTCCCAAATGCGAATTGCCACGCGAAGACCGCACCTCAACCCGTGTCATAAGCAGACTCACGTCTTTCTTCTCCTTCACGTTCGCGGGCTCGAGCGGCTTCGTGAAGCTTGGCCAGCCCGGCCCGGAATCGAACTTGTCGGTGGAGCTGAACAGCGGCTCGCCCGAGACCACGTCCACGTAGATGCCCGGCTCGTGGTTGTTCCAGAACTCGTTCCGGAACGGCGGCTCCGTCCCCTCTTCTTGGGTCACACGGAACTGCATAGGAGAGAGCTTGGCCTTCAGGTCGTCCTTGGACGGAATCGGTTTCATCGTGCGCTCCGGGGGAGACTTCACGTCGGCCATCAGGCAGAGGGCTAGAAGGAGAGGTCGGAACATGGCCGACAGCATAATGACTTGCCTTTCATCATAAACGACTTACCTTTCATGCCGCCCGGACGGTCGCTTTGCGACAGTGTGAACAGAGCGACGCTCCTTTCGGGCCACATCGTGGTTAGAACATCGCTCGATGGGTCTCACGCCAACTTCCGCCAACTTTCAGCTCGTCGCCGAGGCAGCCGGCCTAGGGTTCTGGCAGGGGAACCTGGTTACGGGTCAGGTCACCGGGAATGCGGTCTACCGCGCGCAGCATGGTCTTCCGCCGGACGGCCCCATTCTCGTGGATCAGGTGATCGAATCCGTCCACGTCGACGACCGCGTGCGAGTCAGAGCAGCCGCCCGTCGAGCGCTTGAAGAGGGCGCGCCATTCGACCTCGATTTCCGAGTCGTGGTCGGGAAGGAAGTCCGCTGGCTTCACTGCACCGGACGCGTGTTTCGCGATGACAAGGGCAAGCCGCTCACGCTCGACGGCGTGACCCTGGAGGTCACGGATCAACGAATTCTCGAAGAGTCGCTGCGTCAGACGCTGATCGAGAAGAACGAGTCGCTGCAGCTTCTCGAGCTGATCAACTCGACCGGGCAGAACCTGGCCGCGGAACTCAAGCTGGAGAAGTTGGTGCAAGGCGCGACCGACGCCGCCACCCAACTCTGCCGAGCGGCGTTCGGCGCGTTCTTCTACAACGTCATCAACGAACGAGGAGAAGCGTACATGCTGTACACGCTCTCTGGCGTCGACCGCGAGGCGTTCGCGAAGTTCCCCATGCCGCGCGCCACCGCGGTGTTCGAACCCACGTTCAAAGGCACGGGGATCATCCGCAGCGACGACATCGTCAAAGACGCGCGCTACGGCCACAACAAGCCGCACCATGGCATGCCCGAAGGCCACCTGCCCGTGCGCAGCTACCTCGCCGTCCCCGTGATGTCACGCTCCGGAGAGGTCATCGGCGGGCTCTTCTTCGGTCATCCCTCGGTGGGTGTCTTCACCGAACGGGATGAGAAGCTCGTCGCCGGCCTCGCCGCGCAGGTGGCGGTGTCCATGGACAACGCGCGCCTCTTCCAACACGCGCAGGAAGCGATCGTGGCGCGCGACAACTTCCTCTCCGTCGCGTCGCACGAGCTGCGCACGCCCATCACTTCGATGAAGCTGCAGTCACAGCTGATGCGGCGGCGCATCACGAGTGGCGATTCCGCTGCGTTCACGCCGGATCAGATCAGCAAGTTGGTCTCGCAGACCGAGCGATCCATTCAGCGCCTCAGCCGGCTCGTCGAGGACATGCTCGACATCTCGCGCATCGCCACCGGACATCTCCAGCTTCAGCTCGACACCGTGAACTTGAGTGACCTGGTGCGCGAAGTGGCGGACCGCTTCACTGCACAGGCGACGGAGCAGGGCAACGAGTTGGAGCTCCACCTAGCGCAGGAGATCTCCGGCAAGTGGGACAGGGATCGCCTGGACCAGGTCATCACCAACTTGCTCAGCAACGCCCTGAAGTACGCGCCCGGCACACGCATTCAGCTCACGACCTCTCAAGTGGGAGGCGACGCGTTGGTCGAAGTTGCGGACAGTGGGCCTGGTATCGCCAGCGAAGATCAGGGCCGTGTCTTCGAACGCTTCGAACGCGTGGGGGGCACGCGAGTGAGTGGATTGGGGCTTGGGCTCCACATCTCCAAGCACATCGTTGAAGCCCACGGCGGTTGCATCGGAGTGACCAGCTCGCTCGGTGCCGGTGCGCGCTTTACGGTGAAGTTGCCGAATAAGTAGCGCGCGAGCAGATGGTCAGTCGAGCACGAAGGTGAAGCGGTATTTGATCTCCGTGGAGACCGCCTCGCCGCCTTTGTGAGCGGGCTTGAAGCGGCAGCGCTTGATGCGCGTCATCGCGGCTTCGTCCAGTCCGTAGCCCAGGCCGGTGACCAGCTTCACGTTCTGAACTTGGCCGATGTTGTCGATCAGCACCGAGAGCACGACCGCGCCTTCAATGTTCAGCCGCTTCGCCTCGTCCGGGTACTGGCCTTCGCACTCGCCCACCAGCTCCGGCGGAGAATCCACCGAGTACGCCGGCGCGTATTTGGGCGCCGAGTAACCCTTCACCGAGTTGGGATCGCCCGCCTGCCGTTCTGTCCTGCCGTACTGAGTGTTCCCAATAGGCGCCTTGAAATCGCCAGCGGCCGAGGTCGACGACATGCTCAAGCCCACCACCAACGGCGGAGGCTTCGCGTCAGGCTCGGGAGGCGTCTCTTCATTCGGAGGCGGAGGGGGCGCTTCATCCGGAGGTGGCTCCGGTGGCGGCTTGTCATCCACCTTCGCGACGACAACCTTCGGCGCCACCTTCGGAGGCGGAGGAAGCGCCTCCGGCTCGGGCTCCGGAGGCGGCGGTTCCACCTCGACCATCACCAACTCGACCGGCTTCACCACTTCCACCGGCCTGGGCTTGAGCTGCCCCATCGCCAAGAACGCGATTACATGCAGCACCATCGACGCGCCAAGGAACGCCAGCAGCCAGCGCAGACTGGGTGGACGCGAGGGGGTGATCGGTTCCGAGGACATCACTTAAGGGGTGGCCGCCGCCGGGCTGACGTCTTTCTCACTGGCGAGCGCGAACTTGGCAATGCCCTGGCCTTTGACGACGTCCATCAAGTGCATCACCGCGCCGTAGTTGAGCGCCTTGTCCGCCTTGATGATCGCGCGCGTCTCCTTGTCCTTCTCCAGCGCCTTCGTGCACTGCTCCATCAACTGCGTCTCGTTCACCAGCGCTCCGTCGAAGTAGAGCTTGCCCTCCTTATCCAGCACCACGTTGATCAACGTCTGAACCGTCTCGCCACCATGCGCCGCGCGCGGGAGATCCACCTCTACCGTCTCGCGAACAATAAAATTCGCCGTGACCATGAAGATGATCAGCAGCACCAGCACGATGTCGACGAGCGGGGTGACGTTGATCCCCGTGATCTCGTCGTCGTTGTCCTGCGCAGAGCCCGCCATCGCTTAGCCCGCCTTCCGCGGTTCGCCTTCCGAACGGAGGTGACCCACGACCGCGTGACCGAGCGCATTCGTGCGCGCTGTGAGGTTCTTGAGCCAGCGGTTGAAGAAGTTGAACGCCACGACCGCCGGAATCGCCACCGCCAGCCCCACCGCCGTGGCCACGAGCGCTTCAGAAATTCCCGCCATCACCGTCTGCTGAATCGCCGCGCCCTTGATGCTCGCGTTGCCCAGGTCGTGGAAGGCCTTGATGATGCCCAACACCGTTCCGAACAGACCCACGAAAGGCGCGTTGTTGCCCAGCGTGCCCAAGAAGGAGAGGAACCGTTCATACTGCGGCCGTTCGCGGGAGATGACCGCGGCGATGACCTGCTCCACCGTGTCCGGACCGTGCTTGACCGCGGCGATCGCCTCGCGCACCACCGAGGCCTCCATCCCGCCCTTGTCACCCACGTCGCGTTTTGCCGCATCCAGCTCGCCGCGGGAGAGCTTCACCGCGAGGTCGTGCGAATGTGGCAGCGAGTGCGTGGAGAAATAGACCAGCCGCTCCAGCATCAGCCCAAGCGAGAAGACCGAGAGGACCGCTAGAAGCCACAGCACCCATTCCGCGCTGGAGAGCGTGACCGAGAGAATCTTCGAGGTGAGCCAACCCTGATGCTCGTTAGCAATCTGGGCCAGAAGCAGTGGCAAGTTCATAGAGGGATCCGTGTTTTTCACAGCCTGAAAGGCCAGGCAAGACAGCAACACCCTCCCTTGGCAGCCGTTCAGCTACGAACCCGCCCAAGCAGCGAATGTTCCAAACCGCTCGCTTAAGGGCGTGACGTCTCTGAATCCGCGGGCGTGTACGAGGCGTCGATCGCGCGCCGCGCCTGGTGTTCGCGCGAGCCCGGTTCACCACTCAGCACCCGCTCGAGCTCGGGTAGGTGTGACTTCCGTGTCGCGAACGTACCCACGCCTGTATCGACACAGACCACCTCCGCCGCCGCCGCGTCACAGTCGCGGACCGACTGCACCAGACCCGCGCTGTGAGCGCCACATCCGCTCAGCAGCAGAGCAGCGACCGTCAGCCTCACCGTCTTCATCGCGTCCCTCCTCGACGTTAGATTGGTCATCAGAAAAGAAAGCCAAGTGCTCGCGCGTCTCAACTCCGGTCCACTTCGAGCGTTGTCCCATCCCGCCTACGCCAAGGTGTGGTCCGGGGCCTTCGTGTCCAACGTCGGGACATGGATGGAGACCATCGCAGTGGGCGTCTACGTCACGCAGACTACCGGAAAGGCCGGTTGGACCGGAACCGTTGCCGCGTTGGCGTTCCTACCCTCCGTTATCGTGGGACCCATCGTCGGCCTGCTCGTGCTGCTTACCGGAATCGCCTCTACCCTGGGCGGCCCGGCATACCACGCCTTCTTGGCCGACTTGGTCCCCGAGGAAGACCTCCTCTCCGCCATGACCCTCTCCAGCGCGCAGTTCAACCTCGCGCGCATCGTAGGGCCCAGCTTGGCCGCCATCGCCATCGCCGCCGCGGGATTCGGCGCCGCGTTCGCAGCGAGGTAAAACTCTTCTGCGACGAGCCGGCGCGTGTTTGTCGCAGGTCAGGAGGGAACGGCCTCGCGCATGAAATCGCGAAAGTCATCCAGGTGGCGCGTTCCGATTTGAAAGACGACATCCCAGTCCAGCGACCGATAGGCGTGAACGGCGATGTTTCGGAAGCCCACTGCTTTCACCATGCGTTCCGCGACGGGCCGTGACAGACGCCCCCCATTTGCGAGTGCCAGAAAGGCTTCGGCCATTGTCCTGGGGGCGGGCGAATTCGTGGTGCTCAGAATGTGCAGGGTAATATCGACGGACGCTTGGACCGCCCGTTCGAGGTTGACCGAGACAATGTCCTGAGCGTCGATGTCCGCCTTGAGCGCCTCCGGGCTGGGCGGCATTTTGGTCCGCACGCGCTCAAGGCACCGGCGCAGTGCTTCCAGCTTCTCGGCAAGAACCGGCTCATCGTTCAAGGAAGTGCTCCCGTCGCTCTCGGAGCAGCCGGCGATAGAGCGGCATGAAGTCCGCTTCCTCGTAGACCTGGCGACGCATGAGCGCCTCCCAGAGCTCCGGTGACCGGAAGATGACCAGGACACCTTGGGTCAGGATCTGCTCGAGGATGGTTCCGTGGGCATCCCAAAGGTCGACGATATCGACCTCGCGACCAGCGACCCGTGAGACCTCCGATGCAAGCTCCACGAGTCGCTCTGGTGCATATTTCGAGCGACCACAAACAGCGAGGTCGAGATCGCTGTCGGGGAGGGCTTTCTGGGTGGCGATGGAGCCGAACACGAGGGCGAGTGCCACGTCCGGATGGCGTTCGAGCAACCTCGCCAATGATGCTTTTAACCCAGGCTCCATTAGGTGGAGAGATTACCCTCGGCCACGCAACGTTGAAAGGGATGAGGAGGGACGAAGCCGGACCCAGTGTACGGAGTCCGTTTGAGCGATCGGCACCCGCTTGTTCAGAACTCTCGGCTCCAGAGGAGGTCGGCGCTTCCGGCTCTGGCGTCTCCGTATTCGAGCTCGAAGTTCCAATCTTTTCCAATTTGGTATTCGAGTCTCACGGCGTTTGTATTTTCGTTCTTCAGCGGGTCCGCGCCGTATTTGCCGGTGTAGCCGATGTAGAGCTCGTCGGTGACGTACTTCCCGGCTTCGATCTTGGCTCCGACCAATCCTTCGTCTCCCGCTTCGATGGTCAGCACGTCCAACGGCAGCTTCGCGGCGAGGGTCTTCTGGAGCTGGGCGGCGGCGAAGGAGGTGAGGACGCTGGCGGCCTGGGCGCTGGCGGACATGGAGGAGCCGGAGCCGCGTTTCAGGGTGCGGCGTCCGGTGGCGAGCAGGGTGTAGATCTCGGACTCCGGGAGGGGCGGATCTGACGTGGGCTTGAGGGTGATGTCTTTCCCTTGTCCTCGCACGGTGACGTAGACGGTCACGCCTTCCTTGTCGTTCACGTGAACGGCGGTGGCATTGATGTATGGCTTTGCGGGTGGGCCGGCGAAGCGGACGGACGAATCTCTCTGAATGTCGAATCTGCGGCCCAATACGTCGGCGCGCGCCCGGCTTCCGACTCGGATTTCTCCGAACAGGGTGGTCTCGTCCGCGACTTCAATTTGCAAATGGTCGGCGATTCCGACTTCTAGGCTGATGTCATTGCCGACGACCCAGAGGTTGCGGGGGGCGACGACTCGGATGCTGTAGCGGCGGGCGGGGGGCTCTTCGGCGAAGAGAGGCGCGTCTTTTCCGGTGAGCGGCTTGGCTGTGGGCTTGGGTTTCTTCTTCTGTTTCTCAACAGGCTTGCCGTTTCTCACGAGGACGATGTCGCCGGGTCGCGAGAGCTCCTGGAGATCCTTTCTCTTCACCTCCGGCAATTCGGCGCGCGCGTTGCTGATGTTCACTTCGCGGATGTTGATGAGCTGCGCCGAGAGCGCTCCCTCGAGGGTGCTCTTGTGATCCAGGTACGCGAGGATCTGGTCATCCGTGACGATGGGGAACTTGCGGCTCTCGGTGGTGCCTTTGAGGGTGAACGCGTTTCCGGATCTCTGTCCCTGCGCGGTGACTTTGATATTCCCGGTCCCGGCCTGCGCGGAGAGGTCGCGGACTTGGAACTGGCTCTCGGTGGCGTGAACGTCGATGTTGATCTGTCGGTACTCGCCAATGCCGGCCAGGGCGACTTCTCCTCCCTTGAGCTTGATGTCCCCGGCGAAGGTGGGCGCTCCAATCTTCCCGTCGACTTTGACGTTGGCGTCCAGGGCTCCTTTGAGCTTTCGCATGCTCGGGACGAAGGCGCGCACGAAGGCGAGGTCGAAGGTCTTGGCGGTGAGGGTCACGTCGAGCGGGGACTGGTTCACCTGGAGTCCCTTCTTGATGGCCTTGTACGAGATGTCCGCGGTGGTCTTGGCTTGAAGGTCCAGCGTCCCGCGGTTGGCGGATTGGAGTTGGGCGGTGAGCTCGGCTCGGGTGTCTTTGTATCCGGCCTTCACGGTTCCGTTCCCCACGGCCATGCCTCCGACGCCGAGGTGCTGCGCGGTGCCGGTGAAGCCCACGCTGGGATCATTGAGTGATCCAGACGCGTCCAACTGCGCGCCGAGCTCTCCAGAGAGGCGTTGATCCGGCGGAATCTCTGCGGTGCTGGTGAGGCGTTGCAGCTCGGCCATGGGCAGCGGGCCGAAGGCTCCTTGCACGCTCAGGGGCACGGCGGCGACTCTGTCGGGGTTGTCGATCAGCGCGCCGAGCGCGGCGGCGAAGTTGGCTTTGAGCTGAGCGAGGTCCTTCCCGTCTCGCGTGGCGTGCAGGTGGGCGTTGAGTTTCTGTCCGTCGGCGTTGGCGTTGAACGCGACTTCTGCGGGGGAGAAACTGCCCGCGGCGAACTGCTGGAGCTGAACGTGAAGCTCGCCGCGCGGATCGCTCAGGGTTCCGCTCACCTTGGCTCGGACGGAGGCAGTTCCTTCCAGCGGCGCTTGGGTGAGCTGGGTCTGCTTGAGCATCCCGAGTGCGAGTTGGGTCAGCTCCATCTCGGCGTTCAAGTGGAGCTTCTTGGGATCCGGCGGCTCGTCGATCAGGCGCGCGACGGTGAGCTCGGTGTTGACGTTGGCCCAGAGTTTGGCGCCCAGCGCGTCGGTCTCCAGTCTCGCGGCGAGCTTTCTCGCGGTGGCGTTGTCGATCTTGAGCAGGACGGTGGGCGCGGTGGCGGCGGCGTCCGGGGTGGTGGGGTAACGGAGGTTCTTGCCTCGGACTTCCACTCGAACGTCGGGGTCATCGCTCATTCCAGACACGGTGATGTGCGCGGTGAGCTCGCCCTCCAGTGACGTGGTCGGGGTGAACGCGGCGGTGGTCTCTTTCAACGCCAGACGCTCCAGCATCACGTCGACGGCGACCTTCTCGCGGCGGTGGCGCTTGAGCGCCTCCAGCGGCACGTTGAACGTCCCCTTCGCGGCGCCGAGCGGCGACTTGAGGTTGAACTGTCCTTCGGCGAGGTTCTGCGCGTACGTGGCGTTGGCTTGCAGATCGACGTCCTTGGCTTCGCGGAAGGACGCATGGTCGAGCTCGACCTTCGCCGCGATCTTGGGACGTGCTTGGGTTCCGGTCACGTCGACGCGTGCGCTCAAGGTTCCGGCGACTCCGAGATCCGCGGGAACGAACGCTTTGGGAAGCTGCGCGAGGTCGAGTTTCGTCACGTCTGCGTTGGCGGTGAGCTTGTTGCCTCGCAGGTGCGCTTCGGCTCGCAGCGATTGGGTTCCTTTGCGCAGCTCGAGTGGACCCAGCTCGAAGCCTGTGTCGGTGGCGGCGACGTGGGTGGGCTGCGCCAGGCTCCACTTTCCTTCGGGGAGGTCGAGGGTCAGGGCGGCGAGCTGAAGGCCTCGGCCATTCTGATCGACAGTGCCTTGGAAGCGCAGCGCGGCTTGCGCGAAGCCTTGGGTCTGCACGGTTCCACTCAGCTGGCGGTTCTGGGTCTGGAGATCGACGAGGACATTGTTGAGCTTCTTCTTGTCGATGTTGACGGTGGTCGCGGCGATGTGCGCGCGGGTCTCGAGCGCTCGGCGCAGGTCGGGGACTTGGAGGTCCACGAGGAGGTTGTTTGCTGAGAACTTCGCGACGCGCAGCTTGGGGAAGTTGCCTTTGAGCGCAATGGCGAGTCCTTGCACGGGGCCTTGCACGGAGAATTCGACTTGGCCTTTGCCGTCGAGCTTGGGCAGGTCGTTGTCGAGCACGCCGCCGAAAGTCGCCGCGGCTTCGGCCAGGCTGATCGCGGTGAGCTGTCCTTTGACTTGCACGCTCTTCGAATCTCCGGCGCCCGCGGCGGTGAGGTGCAGACCGGGGAGGGCGGCGGTGAGCTGGGACAGGGTGAAGTGACCTTCCTTCGCGCTCGCGTGCAGGGCGATGGGGCCGAGTGTCTGTCCTCGCACGCTGGACTTGGGGATCCGCAGCCGCGCTTCTCCGGTCGCGGTCTCGAGGGTCTTGCCTCCTCCTTTCGCGTGGAGCTCCAGGGAGAGTTGGGTCGTGCGCGTGCCGCCCATCAGCTCGGCCAGGTCGAGGCCGCTTCCTTTGACGGTCAGGCCTTCGCTCACGAAGCGTTCGAGATCGAAGTTGCCGTTGATCTTTACGGCGGCCTTGCCGGCCTTCACGTCCAGATCTGCTTGCGCGATGTCGCCTTTGAGCGCGGCGGTGCCGCTGACTTTCACGCGCTGCTCGAGGGGGTAGCTGGGCGCGAAGGCTCGCAGGGTCGCGGGCGCGGCGGAGAGCTCTTTGACGGAGACGGCGATGTTCTCGGTGCCTTGGAGCTGAACGGTGGCCTGGAGGAGCGCGTCGACGAGCTGGAGCGCGATCGACGCGTCGCGATCTTTTTCATCTCCGGACGAGTCGAGGTCCAGTGAGAGCGGGCCTTCCACCGGTTTCACCACTCGGCCCTTGAGGCTCAGCTTGGCTTTGGCTTTCAGGTCCTTCGTGGCGAAGCTGGCGGAGCCCTTGGCTTGGAGGGCGTCGAGTTGCACGCGCTGCTCGGTGTCTTCGCTCTGCTGGCGGAAGTCGAGGAAGCCTTGTTCGAGTTTGAGCGCCTTGACGGAGACGCGCAGGTTGGAGGGCTCTTCTCGGGGTGGCGATGGCTCGGTGGGGTTCTTGCTCTCGATCGCTCGGATGAGGTTGAGGCCTCGCTCATCGCTCACCAGGTAGAGGCGCGGCGCGGTGAGGGTGACTTCGCTCAGGCTTACATTGCTGCGCAGGAGCTGGAGGAGGGACGGCGTCACGGCGACGCGCTCGATCTCGGCGACGACTTGGCCTTCGGGATCTTTCAGCGTGAAGCCTTCAAGGACAAGGGTGGTGCCTTGCAGGTCAAACTTGCGCAGCTCGAAGCCGCCTTTGAGCAGCTCATTCACTTTGCCCAGCGCGATGGAGCGGATGCGTTCTCCGCCCGCGCTGGACTGTAGATAGATTAGCGCGAGCAAAATCAGGCCGAGCAGCGCCAGCGCGGTGAAGCCGACGTAGCGGAGCCAGCGTCGTTTCTTGGGAGGGGTCTCGTCGCTGTCGCTCATCAGAAGGCTTGTCCGATGGAGATTTGGATGGTGCAGGGATCATCAGGGTTGCCGGGACCTCGGGGATCGGTGC
>JBQTKE010000052.1:0-15146 GCA_052386435.1 Myxococcaceae bacterium | reverse complement strand
CCTTCTTCGCGTCGCTCGGCCTGCCGGGGCTGGCCGGTTTCGTCTCCGAGTTCATGGTGTTCAACGGCTCGTTCGCGACCTTGCCGTGGCACACCGCACTCGCCGCGACGAGCGTGATCATCACCGCCGCGTACTACCTCTGGACGATCCAGCGGATGTTCCTGGGCAGCCTCAACACCAAGTACGCGCACCTGCCGGATCTCAACTGGCGTGAGCGGTTCACGCTCTATCCCCTGGCGGTCCTCTGCCTGGTCTTCGGCTTCTACCCGAACATCATGCTCAAGCTGATCAACACGGACCTGTTCGCGTTGCTGCGAGCAGTGAAGGGCGCCTGACGTGCTTCCCTCGCTCGATAATGCTCAGAGCATGCCGTTTCTGGCGCCGGAGCTTTTGCTGACGGTCGGCGCCGTCGTCGTGTTCCTCCTGGACCTGTTCGTCGCCCGCTCGCGCCGTCGAGTGGCAGCGCTGGTCACCGTGACGCTCGGCTTCCTCGCCGCGGCGACCTACGCGACCTACTCGGTGTCCCATCTGCCGGTGGGAGCGACCGGGATGACCGCCATGCAGCAGCCGGTGGCGCTCTTCCACAACCTGATCGTCCTCGACCCGTGGGCAGTGCTGTTCAAGTACCTCTCCTGGGGTGTGACTGCGCTGGCGATCTGGATGGCGGCGCCGTCGTTGGAGATCACCCGCGAGCGCATGGGCGAGTACTGCGCGCTCCTCTTGTCGATCGCGGTGGGAATGTCGCTGATGGCCGCGTCCACAGACCTGCTGATGATTGCGCTGGGCGTGGAGTTGGTGTCGCTCGTCTCCTACGCGCTCGCTGGCTTCCGGAAGCATAACCGCAAGTCCTCCGAGGCCGCGTTGAAGTACGTGGTCTACGGCGGCGTGGCCTCCGGAATGATGCTGTTCGGAATGAGCTACCTCTACGGGATGACCGGCTCTACCAACATCATTGGCGCGGGGGCCGCGCTGCACCGCTTCGTGGATGAGTCGTACCTGCTGTCCGTGCGCAGCGGGACGGCGAACACCGCGCAACTGGCCTTGATCGTCTCCGTGGTGCTGATGCTCTCTGGTGTTGGCTACAAGATCGCCAGCGTGCCCTGGCACATGTGGTGTCCAGACGTGTACGAGGGCGCGCCCACGCCCTTCACCGCGTTCCTCTCAGTCGGTCCCAAGGCAGCGGGCTTCGCGCTGGTAATCCGCGTCTTCTACGGAGCGCTCTCCGAAAGCGGGGGTCAGGATCTCGCCAAGGCGGTCTCCGACATTCCCTGGCCTGCGGTCATCGGCGTCATCTCCGCCGTAACCATGACGGTCGGTAACTTCGCGGCGATCGGTCAGACGAACTTGAAGCGCATGCTCGCGTACAGCTCCATCGCCCACGCGGGTTACTTGCTGATGGGTCTGGCCGCGGTCTCCGCGACAGGCAATGAGTCAGTGGCCATCTATTTGATGATCTACCTGTTCATGAACCTGGGCGCGTTCCTGGTCGTGGGTGTGGTGGGGCGGCTGTCCGGCAGCGAGTCGATCTTCGAGTACCGCGGTTTGTCCACGCGCGCCCCGTTCGCCGCGGTGACCTTTGCGATCTTCCTCTTCAGCCTGACCGGTCTGCCTCCGCTGGCAGGGTTCGTGGGGAAGTTCCACCTGTTCAAGGCGCTGCTCGATCGCGGCGGAACGTGGCAGGTGTCGCTCGCCATCGTCGGTCTGCTCAACAGCGCGGTGTCGCTCTACTATTACGCGCGCATTGTGAAGGCGATGTTCCTGGACAAGCCGCTCACGGCGGAGACCATCCCGGTGCCGCGTTCCTACACCGTGCTGATGGGTTGCCTGGCTGCCGCCGTGATCGTGTTTGGTGTGTACTTCGACGGACTGCGAGAGATCGCCAGCCGGTCGATGGTGATCTTCGGTCACTCGTAAATCGTCACTGAATCAGACGCGCCATCTTCAAGACCGACGTCTCGAAGGTGGCGCCGATCGCCTTGACTGCGGGCAGGGTGAGCAAGATTTGCGGCTTTCCTTCATTCGCGACTTCCTCCCGAGCTCGGAACAAACGAGGTCTCGATGTCCGTGGGATTGTGGGGTCGGCTGAGCCTTCGGTGGCAGGCGGCGGTGGCAATCCTGTTGCCAGCGATCGCGATTGCCGTGTTCTCGTCTCTCTACTTTCCCGCGCGATTGAACCTGCAGGCTGAGAAGAGCTTGGAAGCGAAGGCGTTGGCGCTGGGGGCGCTCGCCGTGGAAGAAGTGGCTCCAACCCTGGGTCTGATTGAGTCCGGCATCCCGCCTGAAGAATTCGATCCCGTGCTCAAAGGAATCATGCAGGGAGGCGATGTCAGCTACGCGGCAGTGGTGGAGTTGCGCGCTCAACCCAAAGTGTTGCGCGCCCAAGGTATCCGTCCGCTGGAGCTCTCCACCCTGAACGTCACCGTCGCTGGTTGCCACATCGACGAAGGGGAGTCGTTCGTCCTGCGTTGTCGAATGGATCACGGGGCCGAGTCAGTCCGTGGACCCTAGATTCTCGCCCGCCATCAGTCGCCGCAACGGAAGCTCACGCACCGCGAACAACGAAAACGTGATCGCGTACGCGCCAATCACATCGATCGTGTAATGCAGGTGTGAGAAGAAGACGGACGCGACCACCAGCAGATGTGTCGTGAGCATGGCCCAGCGCAGCCGCGGAAACGGCCAGAGGTAGAGCAACAGCAAGAACGTCGTCGAGACGTGCCCCGAAAAGAAGAGGTCTTTGGTCAGGTACGTTCGAGCAGCACCACGTCCGAAGAAATCAATGGGCGAGAGAATCTCGAACAGCGCCTGCCAACGTCTCGCCGCGCCCATCCCTGCATTCACATCCGCGCCATGAACAGGCCCAAGCCCCGTCGCGAGAATGCACAGTCCTCGCAGCAGCGCGATCCACCCGGCTGAAACCATGTAGCGGCAGAAGCGGTTCAGGTCTCTGTACAGCAGCAGCAGCGCGAGAGGTACATACGCGCCCAGCCAGAGCAGGTAATTGCTCCTATCCACCCAGCCGACGTACGGAACGCGCGAGAGCAACGCGTCTGGCAGCGTGGGCGCGGGCCGGGCTTCGGCGAGAAGAATCAGCCACGTCATCACCACGACGCATCCGAAGCGGAACGAAAAAGCCGCGACCAGCTTGCGCGCGCTCACCCAAAGCATGGCGCGCGGCGCGGGGGCGGTGAGGGACAGGTCGAAGGGCATCACCCCACGACCTGTGCCACGACCCGGCACTACTCGTCGAGCTTGCCGTGCCAGTAAGCGATGTCGCGCAAGTAGCTGCGCCAGCTGGGCGGCATTCCCTTTTCGTACGTGAAGGTGATGCGAACCGTCTCCGGCAGCTTCTTTGGCTTCACCGGTTTGGAGAGCAGCCTCATCCCAGCTTGCAGCGGCGTCCGTCCGCCTTTGCGCTGATTGCAGGGGACGCAGCAGATCACCACGTTGTCCCAGGACGTGATGCCGCCCAATGCTCGAGGCACCACGTGGTCATACGTGGCTTCGCTGCGGGTGACCTTGAGCGCGCAGTACTGACACCGCGCGCTGTCCCGTGCGTACACGTTCTCCCGGCTGAACTTGATGGCCCGCTTGCCGCCCTTGATGATCTTCAGGAACCGGATGACCGAAGGCATCCGAAATTCCAGAGTCACCGAGCGAACGAATCGATCGTCGTACTCTTCGACGACCTCCACTTTGCCTTCGAAGACGAGCGTGATCGCACGTCTCCATGAAACCCTGGCGACCGGTTCAAAAGTCGCATTCAGCACCAGCGTCTCCACGCGACCTCCTTACGCGAGACCTCGGAGCCCTAGAGGTTCCGGTGACTATAACCGGAGGTGAGCAAGAGGCGCAGGACGCAACGCTTTGAACGCAGCAGGTGGGCCAGGTAAGGGCACGTCGTCCGCTGCCGCACCCCGTTAACACTCTCAGTCGACGACGGTCACCGAAACACTCGCGAGCTCTGTCGTTCCGCGCAGCGCCTTGAGCTCCCATTTCCCTGCCTTCTGCAAGGCCGAGGGACGCCACACGCGGCTGCGGAACGCTGCGTCGAGCTTGATGTCCACCGTGCTGCGGACCTGGCCTTCGTGCACGAACTGGAGAAACACGTCGTCGTATTTGCCGCCGTCGGGGACCATCCAGAGCGTCCACGCATTGATCACCGTGCCCTTCTTCACCGGACCGCTCACCGTCTCCAGGCACTCGCTCTTGGTGGCGCCAGTGCGCGCGCTCTCCATTTTCTGGCACGGCTTGAGCTCGACCAGGATCGGTCCCTGATCCTTGCCTTGGTAGTAGTAGGTGATGACCTTCTTCAGCTCAGCGGCGGTCGGGGTCTCGACCTTGGCGGCGGGAGCGGTCGCGCTTCCAGCGTCGGGAGCGGCGCCCAGCAGAAACAGACTCAACAGCGTCGCGTGCATGAACCCTCCAGTTGCGAAAGCGGCACTCTAACGGAGTTCGGCTATCGTGCCGCCGGATGCTTCTTCTCCGTGACGGCGATCGCGTTGCTCGCAGCTCCTTTGAAGGTCGCCCGTCAGAGTCTCCTTCGCGAAGAAAGAGGCCGAGTGGATTCGAGCCGGACAGAAAAGCCAAGCTCACGTGACTTGACATGGAGAGCAACGTGCAGCGCATCTACTCCTCGCTCGGCGTCTACCCGGGCGAGAAGCTGGGCACGCCCTGCGATGGCCAGTTCTGACTACTTGCGGAGCAAGACGTAAAGCGCGCCGGTGCCGCCGTCTTGAGGCCGTGCTGAGGCGAAGGCCAGCACGCTCTTGGCGATCTTCCCCTGGTTCAGCCAGCCGCGAAGCTGCTCCTTGATCACGGGAACCTGATCCTGCGAGCTCAAACCTTTGCCGTGGATCAACAGCACACAGCGCTTTCCCTCGCGCCGACTGCCCACGATGAATTGCTCCACCGCAGTCTTCGCCTCCACGCGATTGAGCCCGTGAAGATCCAGGCGCGCCTGCAGCGGGTACTCACCCCTGCGCAAGGCTTTCAACACGCGCTTGTCGAGGCCGGGAGCGCCACCTTCGAGGTGCGTCTGCGTCCCCACCAGGTCGAGCTCGCCTTGTCCCACGACAAGCTCCGCCAGCTCCGCCAGCGACTCGGCTTCATCGTCTACAGGTCGCGGAAGAGGAACCTCGCGCCGCGTCTCCGAAGGTCGCTGCGTCAGAGGCGCGACGCCGGACATCGCGTCTAAAAACAGCGCATCATCCTCATTCGGCGCAGCAGGTCGCGTCTTCTGACTGGGCGCGGGCGCCGCGCGTTTCTGCGCAGAGGGTGCTTCAGGGGCGTTGAGCTTCAGCCCCTTGAACGGCGAGTTGAACCCTTCCTGTTTCTTGGCCATGACTTACTCAAGGTAACCCGCATCCTGCAGGTTCACGGGCTTGCATTTGGGACCGGAGGGAAAACAGCGAACCAGGCCCAACGCGACATCACTTCCACCAAACCTTGAACGCAGGGGAGACACTGTGGGTCTGAATAACCCATGAATCGTAAATTCCCGGCCGTGGCCAATAGCCGTTAGACTGCCGAAACCCTATGGCGTCGGACGACTCAGGCGAGAAGGAACGCCGCAAGGAGACGAGGATCCCCGCTCGGTTCGAGGTCCGCTTTACGGATCCGGTGGATGCCGCGAAGGCGTTTCGCGTCTATTCGCTGAATGTCTCCGCGGGCGGTCTCTGTCTGCGCCCTTCCAAGAAGTACAACGTCGGCGAGCCCGTTCAACTCGCGATGACGGTTGCCGGTGCCGAGTTCAATCTGGAAGCGGTGGTGGCGTGGGAACGCGAAGGGGTGATCGGCGTTCGCTTTGAAAACGTGAAGGAAGAAGATCGCGCCAAGCTCGAATATTTCATTGAGGAGCTGGCGAGCTCGCGCAAGCCACGCGCCGACTGAACCGCTCTAGCGGTTGAAATCAATCACCGGCATTCGCAGGACCGCCGCGTCTTCTTCGATCAGACCGCACGCTTCGTAGAACGCCTGGGGGTACTCACCGCGCGGAGAGTGCGTCACCAACTCCAGCCGCTTCACGGACAGAACCTTGGCGCGCGCCACGGCGCGCTTGATCAAATCGCGACCAAGCCCTCTGCGACGGCAAGACGCGGTGACGATCAGCTCGTCCAAGGTCGCGATGCGGCCCTTCATTCGCAGCTGCGGCCGGTGCGAGAGAGTGATCATGCCCACCGCGCGATCGTGAGAATCCGCGGCGACGAAGATCTCCATCTCCGGATGGCTGATCACCCAGTGGACTGTTTGCGTGTCGCCTGCGCCGGGGTAGCCCAGCTCGGCGAGCAGGGCCGCGATCGCGTCCGCGTCTCCCCGGCGCGCGGGACGGATCCGGAACGCCGGCGTGGCCGCGGGTTGAGATTGGGATGTCAATCTGGGAGAGGGAACGGGCACTCACAAAAATTCTAAGCGAGCGCCCAGCCCTTGACCAAATGGCCCTGCCTGTCCTCACCCGGATGTCGTGAGAGAGGAGCGCAGGTGAACGCCGATCAGTGTGCGGGAGGATCGCTGGCCGGGAAGGATTCCATCGAAGCCTCCTCCACGGTGTCTCGGCCGCCGGCGCCGTTCGCGGTGCGTTCGGCTTGAAGCACCCGCGCCTCGTCACAGAGGGACTTCGCCTGTTGCCGCGCCTTGGCGAAGAACGCGATCAGCGTCTCGTCCGACAGCTGCCCGGCGTCGGTTTCCCCGGTCCGGGTGGTGAGGATCACATCCTCCATCTCCCTGAGGAACCTGGTCAGCGCATAGAGCGCTGGCCAGGTTCGGGTCTCATTCGGCGAAATGTTCCAGTTGCCATTGGCGTGCGTCATTGCGATGTGAACCTCCTGTCGGCCAAGGTAGGGAGTCACTTGGCGGGCGGGAAGCTCTCCGCCCGCTCGCCTGCTGTGGCGTTGTGCTACAGCTGGCCGCTTGAAAAGGGGGCGGATTGAAGATCCTTATCGTCGACGACGACTTGGACCTGTCCCTGCTGTTCTTTCCACGATCCGGTTGACAACCGGCGCCCCGCCTTTAGGTTGGCGCTCGCGTGCGTTGAGTGCTAATGCGCCCATCCAGTCGTTTAACGAGTTGAATCAGGAGGTTGTCAGCTATGGCAGCGAAGGAAATCTATTTTCACGAGACAGCGCGGGACGCGATTCTGCGGGGCGTTCGCACCCTCGCGGACGCGGTGGCGGTCACCTTGGGACCCAAGGGCCGCAACGTCGTCATTGAAAAATCTTTCGGCTCTCCCACGGTTACGAAGGACGGCGTCACCGTCGCCAAGGAGATCGATCTCGAAAACAAGTTCGAGAACATGGGCGCCCAGATGGTGAAGGAGGTCGCCAGCCAGACGTCAGATAAAGCGGGCGACGGCACCACCACCGCGACCGTGCTCGCGCGCGCGATCTACGAAGAGGGCCTCAAGCTGGTCGCCGCGGGTCACAGTCCCATGGATCTGAAGCGCGGCATTGATCGCGCAGTCGAGACCGTGGTCGCCGAACTGAAGAAGCTCTCCAAGCCCACCAAGAACAAGCAGGACATTGCCCAGGTCGGCATCATCTCCGCCAATGGCGACGAGACCATTGGCAACATCATCGCGGAGGCGATGGAGAAGGTCGGCAAGGAAGGCGTGATCACCGTCGAAGAGGCGAAGGGCCTAGAGACGACGCTCGACGTCGTGGAAGGCATGCAGTTCGACCGCGGCTACGTCTCTCCGTACTTCGTGACCAACCGCGAGCGGATGACTGTCGAGATGGACGATCCGTACATTCTTCTCAGCGAGAAGAAGATCGCGTCCATGCAGGATCTGATTCCGATCCTCGAGCAGGTAGCGCGCTCCGGAAAGCCGCTGCTGATGATCGCGGAAGACGTGGAGGGCGAAGCGCTGGCCACTCTCGTCGTCAACAAGATCCGCGGCGTGCTCAACGTGTGCGCGGTCAAGGCGCCCGGCTTCGGCGACCGCCGCAAGGAGATGCTGCAGGACATCGCGGTGCTCACCGGTGGCCAGGTCGTCTCCGACGAGCTCGGTCACAAGTTCGAGAACCTCACCTTGAACGAGCTGGGCCGCGCCAAGCGGATCACCGTCGACAAGGACAACACCACCCTCGTGGACGGCGCGGGCAAGAAGCCGGACATCGAAGGGCGCATCAAGCTCATCCGCACCCAAGTGGGTGACACCACCAGCGACTACGACCGCGAGAAGCTCCAGGAGCGGTTGGCCAAGCTGGTCGGCGGCGTCGCGGTGATCAACGTCGGCGCGGCGACTGAGACGGAGATGAAGGAGAAGAAGGCCCGAGTCGAAGACGCGCTCCACGCCACCCGCGCCGCGGTGGAAGAGGGCATCGTCCCCGGCGGCGGCGTCGCGTACCTACGTGCGCTCCCCGCGCTGGAGGCGCTCAAAGTCGAGGGCGACCAGAAGTTCGGCGTGCAGATCATCCGCCGTGCGTTGGAAGAGCCGCTCCGCAAGATCTCCTCCAACGCCGGGGTTGAAGGCGCGGTGGTGATCAACAAGGTTCGCGAGGGAACGGGCGCGTTCGGTTTCAATGCCCGCACCGAGAAGTACGAGGACTTGGAGAAGGCCGGCGTGATCGACCCGACCAAGGTCTCTCGCTTCGCACTGCAGAACGCGGCGTCCGTCGCGTCACTGCTCCTCACCACCGAAGCCATGATCGCTGACGCCCCGAAGAAGAAGGCCAAGGGCGCGGGCGCCGGTGGCGCGCCGGATTACGGCGGCGAGGACATGGACTACTGAGCCTCACGGCTTGAGCTGAGCTCAACGAAGGCCTCCCGGCGCGAGTCGGGGGCCTTCTGTGCATCAGAGTTTGTTGGCGTTGAGACAGACGCTCCTGGGACGTTGATCCGCAGAGCGCGGACGCTACAGCTTGAGAGCGCGCGCAAGCTCGCGGCTTAGCGCCTTCAGGTCACCCATCAGCTTGGGGAGACACGCGGAAGCGCCCGCACGAAGCGACTCAAGCGCGGCCTCCATGGTGAGGTGCTCCGCGAGGACAACGAACGGCGCGCCCCCACAGGCTTGTCTCGCCAGCTCTACTGCTTTCACGCCGCGCGCGGGCCCGTAATCCCAGCTCATGACCACGCCCGCAGGAGGATCTCCCACGAACGGTGTCGGTTGCCCGCGCAAGTTGGGTTCCATTCCGAGGGTCTGCAGCGCTTCAACCAGATGCGCCGCGCTCGAAGGGTTGTCCTCGAAGAGATCCACTCGTCGGTTGGTGGCCTTGAACGTTCCCGGAGGAGGGGAGACGAGTGCGCGGCGAATCGTGTCCCGCACGACGCGGATGTCGTCGAAGGGTTTAAGCAGGTACTCCATGACGCCCAGCTCAATGGCTTGCTGCGCGGTGATGAGTGACGGATAGCCGGTCATCAGCAGCACCTTCGACTTCGGATTCAGCTTGCGTGCTTCAAGCGCCAGATCGAGGCCGGAGAGTCCGGGCAGATTCTTGTCGGTGACGATCAGATCGACCGTGTTGTCTTTGAGCAGGAGCAGGCCCTGCTCCGCGGTATCAGCCTCCAGGAGCACGCACTCTTTCGCCATCAGATCCCGGAACACCATCCGAATGATCGACTCGTCGTCGACGAGCAGGATCTTCGGCAGCGCCGCGGTGGGCACCGGGCCCATGGCCGGAAACCTCACTCTGAAGATCGTCGCGGGTGGTGGTTGCTCACTGAGCGCGGCGGCCGGTGCGAGATCCAGCGTGGCGCTGTGCTCGGTCGCGATTCGTTTGCACACAGCCAGTCCCAACCCGCTGCCGCGTGCTTTCGAGCTGACGTACGGCTCGAACACGCGCTGGCGAAGCTCCGCGGGAATCCCTGGGCCCCAATCCGCGATGCACAATGTGGCCGCGTTGTTGTCCGCGCTGACCACCAGCTTGATTCGTCCCAGCCCATTCATCGCGTCGCGCGCGTTGGTAAGGAGGTTGATGATCAGCTGCTCGAGGAGCCGCGCGTTGCCCACCACCGCGGCGGCGGGATCCACGTCTGTCTCGACTGTCACCCGGGTGTTGTCGCCGGTAAGCGCGAACTGCCGCTGCGCCTCCCGTACGCAGTCCGCCAAGAGCAGCGGCTGCTTCGGCGAAGGCTGATCCTTGGAGAGCCGGTGGAAGTCAGAGATGATCTGCTCCATTCGTTCCACTTGGTTCAGGAGAAGTCCCACCGGAGCGGAGGTTTTCGATCCCAGCTCGTCGCGGATCATCTGCACGTAGGCTTTGATTCCGAGCAACGGTTGTCGCAGCTCGTGCAGGACCTCCGCTGCCAGCTGAAGCCCGCCGCTGCCGTCGGGCGCCTCACGGCGGTCGCTGTCCATACGGCCAGAGCATGACGGAGCATCGCTGTCAGGTGCAATGCGTCGGGTCGGAGAAAGGCGTTGACGCCCTACAGCCGCACACTGATGCTGCGCGCATGCCCCAGACCAATCCCTTTCACTCGCTCGTGCCGAGCAGGAAACTTTCAGACGAGGAGCTCGCGAGGTCGATCCGCTTGAACATTGAAGCGGAGCTGGACGCGATCAACCTCTACGCCGCGCACATTGAAGCTTCGGACAATGAAGAAGCGAAGGCTGTCCTTCGCCACGTGATGAATGAAGAGAAGGAGCACGCGGCGCTCTTTCAGGAGCTCATTCACCGGCTGGATCCGGAACACAAGAAGCACACGGAAGAAGCCAGCAAGAAGTTCGCGCTGATCATCTCCGGCGCGCCCGACGAGCTCGTGGAAGCGGTCACTGAGGGCGACGAGCTGCCCGAGGAATACGCGAACCCGAAGCGGCTGACTGTCGGAACGCTCGTGGGTCAGAAGCGTTGAAAGGGCTGTAAGCGTTTCAGGGTTGCTCGCCCTCCGT
This sequence comes from Myxococcaceae bacterium, assembly GCA_052386435.1. GTDB lineage: Bacteria > Myxococcota > Myxococcia > Myxococcales > Myxococcaceae > JBQTKE01. The sequence goes on along the minus strand of JBQTKE010000052.1, from coordinate 4,321 downwards.
TCCAGAACTGCCAGGGGAGCGCTGCAGGGTTTTCGAGTTTGTTCACGGGTTTGGCGATTCAGCGTCCCCGACACGTCTGTGGCAAGGCGCTTGCTCAACACAGGCCTACGAAAGGAGACCTTTCATGAGTCTCGAAACGTTCTTGCTGTGGATTGTCGTCGGTCTGGTCGCGGGCGTGTTGGCCTCGCTGGTGGTGGGTGGAGTGGGCTTTGGAATCATTGGCGACATCGCGATCGGCATCGCCGGCGCGTTCGTGGGCGGCTGGTTGTTCCGCGCTCTCAATGCCAATGCCCCGGGTGGTTTGGTGGGAAGCATTGCCGTGGCGTTCGTCGGAGCCTGTTTGCTGCTCCTGATCATTCGCCTCGCAAGAGGATCACGCTTCAGACGGGCGTAGAAGAAGTCCGGCACCCGGCACGGCGCGTGGGAACGACCTCCCGCGCGCCGGTTTTCAGCCGGTGGGTGTGCTGTGGCGTTGCGCGGGCGTGGCTTCCAGTCCCTTGGCCGCCATGTAGATTACGTTCCGCGTGCTCTTCTTCCCGCGGTACATCGCGCGGTCCGCGAAATCCAAGAGGGTCGCCTTGTCCTGCGCGTGCTCTGGGAAGCTGGCCACGCCGATACACGTGGTGATGGACAGCCCGTACCCTTCACGCGCGAGGAAATGGTGCGTCTCCACCGTACGGCGAATGCGTTCTGAAACTTTCAGCGCGCCGCCGGAGTCCGTCGCGTGCAGCAGGATCACGTACTCGTCACCGCCGTAGCGAACCACCACGTCGTTGTCGCGGACGCAACCCTTGAGGATCCGCGCCATCTCCACGAGCAGCTTCGAACCCACCACGTGGCCGTGGGTGTCGTTGACGCTCTTGAAGTAGTCGAGGTCCAGGAATAGCAGCGAGAATGGAATCTGCGCGGTCGACGCGGCCTTCACCTCGCGGTCCAAGATCAGATCCAGATAGCGCACGTTGAAGAGGTGGGTGAGGTCGTCGAGGTACGCGAGGTCTTCGACCTCAGCGAACTTTCCGGCGTTGCGCAGGGCCAGGCCCAAGTGACGCGCCAAGTAGCTTCCAGAGGCGATCGCGCTCGAGGCCATCTCCCCTCGGTAGAGCAGCACCGCGAAGCCCCACGTCGTTTCGCCTTCAACGGCGGGAAGAACGATCGCGAGCCTAAAACCCTTGGGCACCTTCTCCAGGCGCTGTGGCGCGAACGCGCCTTCCTTGAGCTTGTCCTTGAGGAACCCAGCGATGGACCCTTCCGTGTCTCCGTCCAGGCCCAAGGTGCCTTCGATGGCGTATTCGCCGGACGCCTGACGCACAGAGAGCACCACGCCATCCGCATGCATGGTCTGTGCGAACGACGCGACGGCGGTGGAGATCAGCCGCTCTTTCTCCAGCGTGGTGGCAATGCGTTGACCGGTCTCAATCAGCGTCACGTACTGGCGCAGTGATTCATTCTCGCGGAGAAGCTGCCGAGTGGTGAGCGCGCGCATCACCGCGTGCTGCAATGCCTCGGGCGCCACCGGCTTCACCAAGTACTCCGCCGCGCCGCTCTTGATCGCGCGCACCGCGGGATCGACCTTGTCCAGCGCGGTGATCACGATCACTTCGCAGCCGGGGTAGCGCTCCTTGGTGTGTTGAAGGATCTCCATCCCATCGCCTTCGGGAAGGATGAGGTCGGTGACCACCGCGTCGAACTTCTCGCGGGCCAACACTTCCTTCGCTTCAGCCAGAGACGACGTGGCGGCGACAGTGTGTCCCGCTCCCGTGAGGTAGTCGCCGTAAAGCGCTCGGGCGACCTTCTCATCGTCGACGAGGAGTATCCGCGCCATGGACGTCCGATTTAGCAGGAAGACACCACGGCTGCTAGCTTCGCCACAGTGCCCACCTTTGAAAGCGGACGTCGACTCTGCCTGCTCTTCGAAGCCGGTGGTGTGCGCTGCGCGATCGAAGCGACGTCGGTCGTGGAGGTCGCATCGCCGGATCCGGACGGCAACAGCATCCGCGGTTTTCTGGAGTTAAGAGATCTCTCCAAGCTGTTCGGTGGCGCCCCCGAAGTCCGCCCGGGCATGGCGGTGGTGTTGGACGTCAGCCCCACGCTCGCGCTTCGCGTGACGCGGATCGTTGAGGTCGCCGATGTCGCACGCTCGCCGTTCTTCATGTTGCCGCCCGGCCTCAGCGAGGCGCTCGCGTTGTGGGTGCGTGGCGCCATCCTTCACAACAGCCGGCTGTACCTGGAGCTGTTCGCCGACGCGCTTCCCGCGCGCAAAGGGGGCGTGAACGTAGGTGCCTTGCCCCTGTATCTGGTGGAGCAGGCGCCAGAGCGCGCGCTGGTCTTTGAATCGCAAGGCAAACTCTACGGTGTCGCGCTTCCCTTCGTGTCCCAAGTCATCGCCGCCGCGGATTCGTTCTGCGCGCTGCCTTCCTCCAGCGGTCCGGTGGCGGGGCTTTTTCCGTACGCGCAGTCGCTGTGGCCCATCTACTCCACACCGGGGATGCTGGGTGCCGCGCCGCTGAAGGAGCAGCTTTTCATCCTCGCGGAGCTGGCCGGCCACAACGTAGGTCTCACGGCCTCGGCGGTGTTGGGCGTTCATCAACGCTTCAGCCCGTCAGACGTGAGGGGAGAGTTCGTGAGTCCCTCACTCCGTCAGCCCGCACTCTTTCTGGATCTCCAGCGCATGTTTTCTTGATCGCCCGGTATTGCCCTCCCTAAGCTGTCCCTCTGCGCCCTCAAGGCGGACCCACCGATGCCCAAACAAATTCTCGTCGCCGATGACTCGCTCACGATTCGCAAGGTGATCGGAATGGTCTTCGCGACCGAGGACTATCAGCTCACCTCCGTGGACAACGGCGTGGACGCGATTCACCGCGCCCGCGAGCTGCGTCCAGACCTGGTCTTGGCCGACGTGATGATGCCGGGCAAAAGCGGCTACGAAGTCTGTGAGGCGCTCAAGCAGGATCCAGCGACGCAGGGCATTCCGGTGCTGCTGCTCTCCGGAACGTTCGAAGCGTTTGATGAAAACCGCGCCCGCGCCGCCCAGGCGGACGACCACATCGTCAAACCGTTCGAAAGCCAGGCGCTGCTCGACAAAGTTCGCATGCTGACCGGTGGTGGCGCACCTGCGCCTCGACCCGCACAGCCTACGTACACCACCGCTGCTCAGGCTGCCGCACGGCCATCCTCTCCCGGAATGCCGGCGCAGGCCGCGCGTCCTCCCGGGGGTGCGCCACCGCAGGGTGCACCTCGACCGTCTTCGCCGGGAATGCCAATCCCCGGAGGTGGACCGCCTATTGGTGGCGGAATGCGTCCCGCGCCGGGCACCAACCCCGGGATGGGAATGCGTCCCGGAGGTCCTCCGGCTGGAGCGCAAGGTCAGGCAATGCGACCCCCGCCGGGAGCTTCCCCCGGAATGCAGATGCAGCCAGGCTTGCGACCGCCGCCTGGGACTTCACCGGGAGCGCCGCTGCCGGGACAGATGCGACCGCCGCCGGGAACCTCTCCGGGGATGGCGATGCGACCGGCTTCGCCCATGGGGGCACCGGGACAGGGCGCTCCGATGGCGCGTCCGCCGGGGCAGCCCATGCCAGGTCAGGTTCCTCCGGGCTACGCACGCCCGCAGGGTCCGGGCGGGCCGCCGCCGGGGCAGGCCGCACGTCCTCAGCAGCGGGATCCTTTCGGAGTCGGACAAGGACAGCAGCAGCGTCCCGCGGCCTTGCAGCAGGGACCGGGGGGCGATGGAGGCGAAGCAATCCTTCGCGACGCCCTGTCCAGGGCTTCCCGCGAGGTCGTCGAGAAGATCGCCTGGGAAGTGGTCCCTCAGCTCGCGGAGACGATCATTCGCGAAGAGCTGGAGCGGCTCATCAAAGAGCGCGAGGGCCGCAGTTAATTCGTAATAAGAAGAGCCGATGAGCGAGCAAGAACTGTCGAAGGCTTACGACCCCACGGAGGTCGAGAGCCGCTGGTACCCTTTTTGGATGGAGCGCGGCTACTTCACTGCCGAAGCGGCCTCCGACAAGCCTGCCTACTCCATTGTGTTGCCGCCGCCGAACGTGACCGGGTCCCTGCACCTGGGCCACGCGGTGATGGTCGCGTTGCAGGACATCCTCATTCGCTGGAAAAGAATGAGCGGCTACAACTGTCTCTGGCTCCCCGGCACGGACCATGCGGGCATCGCCACCCAGATGGTGGTGGAGCGCAAGCTCATGGAGCAGCAGATCCACCGCCGCGAGCTGGGTCGCGAGGAGTTCGTCCGGCGCATCTGGGAGTGGAAGGAAGAATCCGGCGGCGCCATCGTGCACCAGCTCAAGCGGCTCGGCGCCTCCTGCGACTG
>JBQTKE010000051.1:0-7069 GCA_052386435.1 Myxococcaceae bacterium | reverse complement strand
CGCTCACCGCGCGCCCCTCTGTCGTTGTGCTGGCTGCAGACTGAAGCTCCTTGGCGGACCCAAACGTAGCCCGACCGCGAACGCTCTCGTCATGCAATCGCAGGGCCCGACCGCGGACTTAAGAGTCGTGCGGGAGAAACTCCATACTCCTCGCGCCTACGGGTATTCGTAGCTGACGCGCAAGAACGGTCGATTGTTGTTGGCCTCGGCGGTGTTGAAGAACACCAGATCGAAGAAGGGATCCGGATTCCCATCCGTCGAGTCCTTCGACATGTTCAAGCGGAACTGGGAGCGCCCAGCCTTGGCCGCGCGCACGGCCCAGTCCTCTTGGACTTTCAGCGTTGCGGTGGCTCCGACGTACCCGGTGTTGGTGTTGGTTGCCAGGGTTCGAACTTCAACCGCCCGCGTGCAATTGGTGGGGGTGGTGCACTGGAGCGTCGTTTGGAGGGGCGCCGCCCAATCTGCAGTGTCGACTGAGGTGCCGTAGTCGACACTTCCGATGACCGCGATGCCCAAGAAGTCATACGGACTGGCGCCGCTCTGGAAGCCGTTCTGGTAGACGTTCACGGTCGCGTCGTGGATTCGAACAGTGTTCGCGGGCAGCGTGTTCAGGTTGAAAGTCAGGAACGCGCGGTACACCCGTCGCTCGCCGTCGCCAATCTGCATGCGATCATCGTTGGTGTCGGTGACGCTGCCGGTGTTGGTCACATAGCCGTCCATGTTGGCGACGGACTGAAGATCCACTTGACCCAGGCGTGCCACCCGGAAGTTTCCCGTATAGGCGGCGGCCAAGGCACGTCCGCCGGTGTCCCGTGCGTTCACGCCGACGGTCCAGTTGATGGTGCTGGCGTGCGTCCACAGCGCGCTCGGCGTGAACGTCATCACCGTGCCTTCGTTGTTCCACGTAAAGGTTCCGGCGACCCCGGCGTTGAACGCTGTCTGCGTTGCGTTGCGATCCATGGCCTTGGTGAAGGTGATGATCACGGACGCATCCGACGGAACGCCCTGCAGGGCGAGCGCGGGATTGTGGGTGATGACTTGCGGCGGTGTGGAGTCGTTGACCACCGTGGTGAAAGTGATCTGCGCACCGACGAGGGCACGACCGGTCTCATCGCTTCCCGTCGCGGTCAGGGTGTACGCGACGCCGGGCTGAAGCTGCGGGTTGGGGAACGTGAGCTGCTGGCTCTCGGGCGTCCAACTCCCTGCCCCGAGATCCGCGTAGGGCTGCAAGCCAATTTGAACCGAGGCGCGGTTGACGGGAGCGCTGAACAGCAGCGAGATGGGACCTCGCAGCGCCACCAGCGTCTGACCGTTGGTGGGCGAGGTGCTCGCGAAGGTGGGGCCGTTCGCGCTGGAGGAGCCGGTCTTGCTGTCCGTGGTGATGCCGGTGTTGAAGGTGAGCTGCTGCGACACCGAGCCGTTCACGGTCGTGGCGCTGACGGAGAGTTTGTACTGAGTATTCGGCGCCAGCGGTTGCGAGGGCTGGATCGACGCGAGCCGACCACCGTGTGAGACGACTGCTGGATCGAGCGCCGCGGTCGGCTGAAGCGTGACCACGAGGGTCCCGACCTTCACCGCTTCGGAGAACTCCAGGAACAGCGTCTGATTCAAATAAACGTTCGACTCACCGTCGTTCGGAGTGCTGCTCGGCAATCTTGCTGTACCGGCTCCACAGGTTCCGCCGTTGCCGGAACCCAAGCCCGTGCCGGCCCAGCCCGGCGCGACCACGAGCGATCCCAAAAGGGAGCAGAGGATTCCGGCTTTCCTCGAAAACCTCACACCAACGCGCCGCGACCGGATCGGAATAGACCCGTGCTCTCGGCTCTCAAGATCTAGCAATGCGTGTTCCCACGTCTTGAGCCAGACAAGCTACCGCAATATCTAGAATAGTTTCAGAGCGTCCCACAATGTGGGGTGCGCGCGCGCCCTCCACCGCCTAGGGCTAAGGGCATGCCCCGGCGTTGGGGACGCAGCGGAAGGTGCCCTCGATCAGGCTGCAGACCTGACCCGCAGGGCAAGAAGGAGAGGTTCCCGCGTCAGGCGTGCAGGAGCTGAGGCAATTTCTCCCGTCGTAGTTCGCGCAGGTGGGAGCGTCCGCGGCGCAAACGGCGCTGGTGCTACACGACGTGCAGAAGGTCGCTGCCGTCACGCACAACGGGACGTGGCGGATCACGCCTTCCACGGCGCCCAGCTCCACCAACGTGCAGGTCTTACCGCTTGGGCAGGTGGTGGCATCGCACGGTTCGCCGCACAGCTGTCGCTCCGGCTGTTGGTTCGGCACGGACGTCCGGGGCACGCAGAGCCCGTTGCCACAGAGATCGCGAATCCCTCCGTCGAAAGGGAGCACGCTGCACGCTCCGCCCACTTTCGCGGCTTGCGGCAACGGCGCGGTGCAAAGCAACGCAGGGCCGATCTGCGCGTGATCGAAGAGACCGCAGACCAGACCGTCGGCGGCGCACTGGGCGTTGGTCGTGCAAGTGGAGCGCTGCGCGGGCGGAAGGCACAGCCTCGCGGTTCCTCCGTTCAAGCCCAGCTTGAGCTCATCGCAGATCACGCCGGGCGTGCTGCAATTGGCGCCCGGAGTGCCGCAGGGCTCCACGCAGATGCCCGGGCCGTACTGGCCGGTCGCGTCCACCTGGATCGTGCTTCGGTAACAGACGCGCACTTCGGTGCCGCCGTCCTTGTTGATCTGGCTGGTGCAGTCCGTGTCGCGCGAGCAGACGTGACCCAGGGCGGGCGGTCTTACCAGGATGCAGCTGGCACCGGCGTCGTTGTCCTGGCAGGCCTCACCTGCGGGACAACGCCGGCTCTGGCAGGTGTCCGCTACGCACGCGCCGGTCTGGGTGAGCGGACAGCGCAGCCCCTTGCTGCAGCCGCCGCATTGAAAGGTGTTGGGTGCGATGGCTTTGCGACAGATGGGGAGGCCATCTTCGCTCTTGCAGCCGTAGCCCTCCTGGCAGCGCTTCTCCGAATCACACGGCGCGCCTTCGGGAGAGAAGGGGAGGAAGAAGAGACAGGCGCCCAAGAGCACGGCCGCGGCACAGGCCGCCAGCGGTGCAACGACGGAAGCGGGACGCGCGGTGCCCATTCGTTCGCGGGGAAATAGCACGGGCGAGCCGTTCGCCCACAAGCCTCTTTGTTACTCCTCCGCTTCCGCGGGCGCGCCGCCGCCCAGCTTGGCCACGTCTTCCTTGCGGACCTTGTCGGGATCGATCTTCGCGGTGGCCGCCATCATCTTGTCGATGGTGTCGTCGAATTCAAAGTCGTCGCCTTTCTTGAAGCGCAAGAAGTTCACGCGCGCGACGACGTAGTTCTTCAAGTAGGGGCTTAGCAATCCCTTGGCCTTGAGCTTGTCCACGACGCCCACGACCAGCTCGTCCCACTTGAGCAGCTTGTCCGCGTGCGCCTCGCGAATTTCCAACGCATCTTCCAAGGGTTCGTCAAGGAAGGCTTCGAGTCGCTTCACCACGGAGTTGTATACGCCTGCGGAATAGCGCGGACGTTTCTCATACGCCGCGCCCAGGGTGGCGAACTGCGGCTCTTCGAAGAGCGCGGCGCAGTCGCTCTCCCTGCCTTCGCGCGTACCCACCAGGCCGCGGTACATGCGGATGACTTCGAGTGAGCGCTCCTTGAGGTTGTGCGCTTTCTCCGTGTTGAGCGCGAGGATCTGGTACGCGACGTCCGCTTCGGGTAGGACCAATCCAATGATCGACTTGTTGCCGATCAGCTTGGAGGCGCCAATGCGGTGGTTGCCGTTGGGGCTCCAGTACTTGCCGTTATGCCGCACGCAGATGATCGGATCCAAGTACCGGTCTACGCGCTCCATCGCGTTGGCCAGACGCTTCACGTGCGTCTCGGATTGATCGCGCTGATAGGGCGTGGGTTCGACTTTCTCGAGCGGAAGCGCGGCGAGGACCACGGTGTGACCACCCAGCGGATCGCGGTACATGCCGATGACTTCGCCGCCGTCTACTTTGATCTGCGCGGCCAGCGAGGTGCCGTCTTCGGATTCAACCGCGACCTCGGAAGGAGCCAAGCCTTTGGAGCCGGGTGCTGCCTTCTTGCGCCGGGGCTTCGTGGGTTTCTTCTTCGCCGCCATGTGTTCCCCCTGCCGGTTCCTATGGAAGCTTATGCGCCCGCGACGGTCAGCTCTTCGAAACGCAGCGTGGGCGCTCCGACCGAACCTCGGAAAGTCAGATCGCTGCCGATGGCGTCAATACCGTTGAGCATCTGCAGCAGGTTGCCCGCCACGGTCACTTCCATCACTGGATACGCGAGCTCACCGTTCTCAATCCACAAGCCGTTGGCGCCGCGCGAGTAGTCGCCAGTCACGGTGTTCGCCCCGCGCCCGAGCATAGACGTCACGTAGAACCCGTTCTTCACCTCGCGCACCATCTCCTCCGGATCGCGATCGCCTGCTTCGAGATAGAGGTTGTGGACGCCAATCTGCGGAAGGGAGCTGTAGCCGCGTGACGCGTTGCCGGTGGTCTTCGCCTTGGCCTTGCGCGCGGTGAACGCGTCGTAGAGGAACGACTGAAGGACGCCGTTTTCGATGATCGGCGTCTTCCGAGTAGGAACGCCCTCGCCGTCGAAGGGACTGGTCCCCAGCCCTCGCGGCAGCAGCCCGTCGTCCACCACCGTCACGGTTTCGCGCGCGACCTTCTTCTTGAGGAGCGGCGCGAAGATGGAGGATTTCTTGAAAACGGAATCGCCATTGGCGGCGCTGGCGATGCTGCCCACGAAGCCCGCGGCCATGGTGGGATCGAAGAGGACCGGGACCTTCTGGCTCTTTACTTTCTTCGCGCCCAGCATCCGCACCGCGCGGCGCGCGGCCTCTCTGCCCACAGCCTCCGGAGATTCGAGCGCGTTGAGGAACCGCTTGTAGTCCATCCAGGAGCTGGTCTGGAGTTGACCGTTCTCCGACGCGACGGGGTTGGCGTAGAGGTACACGTACGTGCCGCTGTAGCCGCCGGTCATGCCTTCGCTGTTGGCGAGGTAGACCTCGGCGACGTAGTCGCCCGCGCCCACGCTGTCGAACGTGGTGATGCGCGGGTCGTACGCCTTGCCCGCCTTCTCGATCTCCAGCGCGCTGTCGATCTTCCACTCGGGCTTGAGCTCGGCGACGTCCTTGTCGAACAGGTCGCTGATCTCCGCCCGGCCTTTGAGATCTTTTCGATCTGGGAGTCCGTTGAGTTTGTTCGGCGCAGCTGCTTCCGCGAGGGTGATCGCCCGCGACACGAAGCTGTCCAACGTCTCTGGCTGAAAGTCCGAGGTGTACGCGAACCCCAGTCGACCTTTGACGATGACCCGGACACCCACGCCCTTCGAGGCGGCCTCGGTGAGATCTTGAATCGCCCCGTTGCGCACGCGCACGCTGCTCTCGCGCCCGCGCTGAATGAACGCCTCGGCCTGGGTGGCGCCCAGCTTCATGGCCCTGCCCACCAACTTTTTCGCCAGCTGCTCGTAGCTTGTTGGCATCAGACCCTCGTGCCTCCCACCGTCATGTTATCGATGCGCAGCGTGGGGAGCCCGACGCCCACCGGCACGGATTGTCCGTCTTTGCCACAGGTGCCCAGCCCTGGATCTGGCATGGGATCGCAGCCCACGCGGGTGACTTGCTTGAGCGCTTCGGGCCCCACGCCGATCAGGGTCGCGTTCCTCACGGGACGACCGATCTTTCCGTCTTCGATCTCGTACGCCTCGCTGACCTCAAAGACGAAGTTGCCGTTGGTGATGTCGACTTGACCACCTCCGAACTGCGCGCAGTAGAGGCCATTCTTCACCGACTTGATGATGTCTTCAGGATCGTCGTAGCCCGGCGCAAAGTACGTGTTGGTCATGCGCGGCAACGGCATGTGCTTGAAGGACTCGCGGCGGCCGCTGCCGGTGGTTCGCTGCTTCATCAGCTTGGCGTTGAGCGAATCGTAGAGGTAGCCCTTGAGGATTCCCTTCTCAATCAGGACCTTCCACTCTCCGGGGTTCCCCTCGTCGTCGACGTTGATCGACCCGCGCGAGTTGGCCACGGTGCCGTCGTCGATCACGGTGACCTTGTCGCTGGCCACCTGTTGGTTGAGCTTGCCCGCGAAGAGCGAGGTCTTCTTTCGAATGAAGTCCGCCTCCAACCCGTGTCCGACTGCCTCGTGGAGGAGAATGCCGCTCCAGCCGGGCGCGAGCACCACGGTCTGTTGTCCCGCCTTCGCGTCCACCGCGCCCAACGTGGCGATGGCCTGACGGGCGGCTTCACGCGCGACCTGCTCCGGCGTGAAGGTATCGAAGTGGTTGAAGGCGACGCGCCCGCCACCGCCAAAGAAGCCGGTGCGGCGTTCGCCCTTTTTTCCCTCTGCAATCACCTGCACGCCCAAGCGACAGAGATCCTGCGCGTCCTCGGCAAAGCGGCCTTCGGTGTTCGCCACCCAGATGCGCTTGCTGACGTCGCCCCAGCTGGCCATCACCTGCTTGATGCGCGGATCGAACTTGTGCGCGGCGGCGTCCGCGCGGAGCAGCAGCGCGGCCTTGGCGGCGACCTCTACGTTCGCCAGTGACGTGCTCACCCGGTAGAAGCTGGGGGCGGGCGTACGGCTGACTTTGAACGCGCGCTCCGAGCCTCCTCCGCGCGCGATCAACGCGGCGGTGCTGGCGGCCCGTTCGAGCGCCGCGTCGTCGAGATCGTCGGAGTAGGCGTAGCCGACCTGTGCGCCGGCGATGGCGCGGATCCCCACGCCCTGGGCCATGCCGGTCTGCGCGCTCTTCAGCTTTTCCTCTTCCAGCATCACCGCGGTGCTCACCGCGCGTTCGACGTAGACCTCCGCGAACTGCGCGCCCTTGGCCATGGCCAAGCTGAGCAACCGCTCCATCATTCCAACCGGAAGGACCGGCGTGGGTGGGGTGAGGTTGACCTGAGAGGGCTTTGCCTTGGCTCGGGGCTTGGTGCTGCGCGGGGTTGGGCGGGTCATGGAGCGCGTCAGAGTAACGACCCCTCTGTTTGGGCGACACGCTTCTTTTTGAACGCCTTCTTTTTAGAAGCATGGGCCGATAACATCTTCGTCCTCGATGTCTCCTCGCCGCCCAG
>JBQTKE010000050.1:0-3809 GCA_052386435.1 Myxococcaceae bacterium | reverse complement strand
GCCCCAGCAGCCTGCTCCGCGACGACCCATCCTCGATCTGGTGCTGGCGAGCTACAACCGGTTGCGCACCAACGCGCGTCTTTCGTCCAACGACAAGCAGCGCCTCGACGAGCACGTTTCTCGAGTGCATGAGATTGAGCGAAGGTTGACCGCGGGTGCGCCACTGAGCTGCGGCACGCCGGTGCGCCCAACGACTGATAACCGGACGCTGTACGGAGGCGACAAGAACAACCCCACCGCCGAGTACCAGTTCAATCCGGCGATCCAGGTGAAGCACTTCCAGCTGCTCAACGAAGTGATCGCGCTGGGCTTCAACTGCGGCGTGACCCGAATCGCGGCGGTCTTGGGCGACGCGTACGTCAACACCTTCAACGACTACGCCGTGGCGCTCTGGCACGAAGAAGTCGCGCACGCGGAAACCACAGCTACCGGCCAAGCGCGTCTGGTCGCCGCGCAGCAGACCTTCTTCTCGGGTGTGGTGATGGATCTGGCTACGAAGCTGGAGAGCCTCAAGGACGGAAATGGGAAGTCGGTGCTCGAACGCACCCTGATCCTGTGGATGCAGGAGCACGGGCAACTGCCTCACGAGGGCTACAACGTTCCTGCTGTCATGGTGGGCAACGCGGGGGGATTCCTGCGCGGCGGCAACTTCTGCGACTACCGAAATCGAACCAAGGTCGTCGACGCTGCGACTGGCACAGCCTGCGGCTTGACCTGGAATCAACTGCTCGGCACCGCGCTCCAGTCGATGGGCGTCCCGCGCAGCGAATACCAAGAGGCGGATCACAACGGTTACGGCAAGCGGATGGCCCAGACGAATCGAGACAATCCCTCGAACCCTTACGGACCTTTCACCGGCGCGCAGGCGTGGCCGGACAGCGTCTGGAATGTCGCGGGCGAAGTACTACCTTACTTAAGGGCCTGATTTATTGACAGAACCGGGTCTGTCGACGTCTCGCTGGTCCCTGGGGCCAGAAATGGAGCATTCTCCTCGCATGAATCGCACTCTTCTCGTGGTTGGTTCGGTCTGCGTTCTCAGCTGCGCGTCTCGACCTGGCTCCAGTGACGAGGACCCGACAGATCTAGCGGACGGCATCGGAGGATCACTCGACGGCGGACAAACCGACACGGGCACGCCTCTCCTTCCGGCGAATGACGTCGTGGGTGTTCACACGTTCGACAGCACCGAACAGGGACGCTTCAACGAGCCGTGGGCGATGACCTTCCTGCCGGACGGAGCGCTCCTCGTCACCGAACGGGCCGGCGCGCTGAAAATCCGGCAGGCCAACGGCACCGTACAGACCATCACCGGCACTCCGACCGTTTCCTACGGCGGTCAAGGCGGGCTGGGTGACGTGGTGATCCACCCTCTGTTCGCGCAGAACAACGTTGTCTATCTGAGCTGGGCGGAGGCCGGCGCCAGCGGTACCTCTGGTGCCGCGGTCGGACGCGCGACGTTGTCGCTCACGCCCACGGGCGGACAGCTCGACAACCTCACGGTGATCTGGCGACAGACGCCGAAGGTCACGGGTCAAGGTCACTTCGGTCACCGCATCGCGTTCGACAGCAGCGGCTATCTCTGGATCACGTCCGGAGAGCGTCAGAAGTTCACGCCGGCGCAGGACATGACTCAGAACCTGGGCAAGATCATCCGGCTCAACGACGACGGCTCGGTTCCCTCGGACAATCCATTCGCGAGTCAGGGCGGAGTCGCCGCGCAGGTCTGGTCGCTCGGACATCGCAACCCGCTGGGCATCGCGTTTGATCCGAACGGTCGCCTCTGGGTTCACGAGATGGGACCCAAGGGAGGTGACGAGGTGAACCTGATCGAGCGCGGCTCCAACTACGGCTGGCCCATCGTCTCCAACGGGGACCATTACGACGATACACCGATTCCGGATCACCCCACCCGACCGGATCTCAACGCGCCCGAGATCTTCTGGACCCCGGCGATCGCGCCCGCGGGGTTCGCCATCTACACCGGCAACAGCTTTCCAAGTTGGCGCGGCAACGGCCTTATGGGCGGCTTGGCGTCACAAGCGCTGGTGCGCGTCTCACTCTATGGAAACAGCCTCAAAGAGATTGAACGCTTCAACATGGGCGCGCGAATCCGCGAAGTGGAGCAGGGCCCGGACGGCGCACTTTGGGTGCTCGAAGACGGCGTGAACATGCGGCTGCTCAAGCTCACCCCGAAGTAACGGCGAGCGCTCTTAGCCTCGCTTTTCAGATGGAGTCGGCGCCGGGTGATAAAGCTCCGCACCGGCATTGACGAACTGCGCGGCCTTCTCGACCATGCCCGTCGCCACTGCCTGCTCGGTGCTCACCCCCACCTCCTTCGCGTAGGCGCGCACGTCTTCCGTGATCTTCATCGAGCAGAACTGAGGTCCGCACATCGAGCAGAAGTGCGCGACCTTCGCGCCCTCGGCTGGGAGCGTTTCATCGTGGAACGCGCGCGCTCTTTCGGGGTCAAGGCCGAGGTTGAATTGATCTTCCCAACGAAATTCAAAGCGCGCGCGTGACATCGCGTTGTCGCGCGCCTGCGCTCCGGGATGACCCTTCGCGAGGTCTGCAGCGTGAGAGGCGATCTTGTACGTGATGACTCCTTCCTACACGTCATCGCGGTTGGGCAGACCGAGGTGCTCTTTTGGAGTCACGTAGCAAAGCATCGCGCAGCCGAACCAGCCGATCATCGCCGCGCCAATTCCGCTCGTGAAGTGATCGTAGCCAGGCGCGATGTCCGTCGTGAGCTGACACAGCGTGTAGAACGGCGCCTCCTTACAGACATTGAGCTGCCGGGTCATGTTCTCCTGCACCAGGTGCATGGGGACGTGCCCGGGGCCTTCGATCATGGTCTGCACGTCGTGCTTCCACGCGACATGAGTGAGCTCGCCTAACGTGTCCAACTCCGCGAATTGCGCGTCGTCGTTCGCGTCCGCGATCGAACCCGGACGCAAGCCGTCGCCGAGCGAAAAGCTCACGTCGTACGCTTTCATGATCTCGCAGATCTCTTCGAAGTGCGTGTAGAGAAAGTTCTCCTTGTGGTGAGCGAGGCACCACTTGGCGAGGATCGATCCTCCGCGTGAAACAATCCCCGTTACGCGCTTGGCGGTGAGCGGGACGTAGCGCAGCAGCACACCAGCGTGGATCGTAAAGTAGTCCACGCCCTGTTCTGCCTGTTCGATGAGCGTGTCGCGGTAGATCTCCCAGGTCAGGTCTTCCGCCCTGCCGCCCACTTTTTCGAGCGCCTGGTAGATCGGCACCGTGCCGATGGGAACCGGGCTGTTACGGAGAATCCACTCGCGCGTCTCGTGGATGTTCCTGCCGGTGGAGAGATCCATCACCGTGTCCGCACCCCAGCGGATCGACCAGACCAGCTTCTCCACCTCTTCCTCGATGGACGACGTCACCGCGGAGTTGCCGATGTTGGCGTTGATCTTCACCAGGAAATTGCGGCCGATGATCATCGGCTCCAGCTCCGGGTGGTTGATGTTCGCGGGAATGATCGCGCGGCCTCGAGCGACTTCGTCACGGACGAACTCCGGAGTGATCACCTTCGGGGTCGACGCACCGAACGAATGCCCCGGGTGCTGCACCGCGAGGCTCGCGTCCACGATCTTCTGGTTCTCCCGGATCGCGATGTACTCCATCTCCGGCGTGATGGTTCCGCGGCGCGCGTAGTGGAGCTGGGTCACCCGCGCGCCTCGGCGGGCGCGCAGCGGATCCTCGCGTCGGCCGCGCCACGGATCGCCGGACCGCAGGCCCCCTGAGCGAGCGGCCGCCCTGCCGTCGTCGCGCAAGGACGTGGCTCG
>JBQTKE010000049.1:0-6916 GCA_052386435.1 Myxococcaceae bacterium | reverse complement strand
TCCATCCAGAGATCGAAGAGAGACTCGTCCGAGAAATCAACACCCTCACCCAAGGCCAGCCCGTCACCGCAGAGCACCTGCCCCAACTCCGTTACGCGCGTCAGGTCATGCAAGAAGGAATGCGCCTTTACCCGCCCGCGTGGATCCTCGGCCGAGCCGCGATCGAAGACGACCAAGTCGCCGGCTACCAGGTCCCGAGCGGCGGAAACGTGATCATCAGCCCGTATCTCCTCCACCGCGACCCACGCTTCTGGGAATCCCCCGACCACTTCGATCCCGAACGCTTCTCCCCCGAAGCAGAGAAGACGCGAGCAAGGTTCAGCTATCTTCCCTTCGGGGGCGGCCCGCGCATCTGCATTGGAAACGAGTTCGCGTTGATGGAGGCGCAGCTCATCCTCTCCGCCATCGTGCAGCGCTACTGGCTCCGCCTTGTCCCGGGACAAAAGATCGAGCTGGAGCCCACCATCACTCTGCGCCCACGCGACGGAATCCGAGTCACTACTCATCAACGCCCGCTCACCGCGATTCCGGGGGACCCGTTGATTAACGCCGGAGCCACCGCGCGGTCGAGGACCCTCTCCCCCGCCGACGGAAGAAGCAGCCCAAACACACCCTGAATCAGTTCAGTTCAGTTCAGTTCAGTTCAGAGGCACCATCGGTCTTCCGGAACGCGCGGGCGACGACGTCCATGAACCGCGGTTTTCCTCGTGTCAGACCCCTGTCCTATAGCGGCTCACCGTGAACACGCCGCCGACAGATGCGCCTCTGCGCCGAGCCTTGAATCAGGTCTCGGCCTTTCAATACGTCACCGTGCCGAGCGCACCGACGTATCGAGCGATCATGCAGGTCTTCTTCGACGCTCGGCAACGCTACGTCATTGAGCTGCGTGCGGCGGATGTGTTGGAGCGGCTTGCGGCGTCTCCCCTGCACCACGAGCTCGGCAGTGACGAGGCGCTCGACTACCACCTGAACCAATTGGTGACTTGGGGGAACCTGGGACACACGCACGATCCGGGTGCGGTGGCACGGCTGGAGGATTTTTATAAGAAGCGTTTTCTGTATCACCTGACGTCGGTGGGTGAAATCGCGCACCGAGCGGTGCTTGACGTTGAGGCGACGGTGGGCCGGTCGGGCTCACTGCAGTCTTCGATGCTGCTGAAGATTCGTGATGCGCTCCTGGCGCTGGCGGACGCGGCGGCTGAGAACACTCCGAATCCGGACGCGATCTTCCGGCTGTTTCACGATCTGCACTCGGCCTTCGACACGCTCACGGAGGAAGCCAATCGCTTCATCGCGGACATCGACCGTTCCAACGCAGGTCCCAGCGATGAGGAACGCTTCATCCCGTACAAGCAGGCGTTGCTCGCGTACATCTCGCGGTTCGTGGAACAGCTTCGTCGCCTCTCGGACGAGATTAGCGTGGCGATGGGAGCGGTCGAGGCGGCCGGCTCGGAGCGGCTCATCTCCATCGCCTCCCGTTCCGGCGATCTCCCTCCTATCCTGGGGTCATCGGATCCCGCGACCAGCTGGATGGCGGAGCAGCGCGCGCGTTGGCAGGGCACGCTTCAGTGGTTCCGAGGTGACCCGGGCACGGGGGCGCCCGCGACGGTGAACCGCTTGGCAGAGGTGGCTCGCGACGCGGTGATCGCCCTGACTCGAACGCTGGGGCGCCTCAATGATCGCCGCACCCGCCCGGTAGATCGCGCCGCGGATTTTCGCGCCTTGGCTCGCTGGTTCACTCAGGCGTCGGACGACGCGGCCGCACACGTGCTCTGGCGCGCGGCCTTCGGGCTAACGCCGGCTCGGCACTTTGATCTTCATGATGACGATCCCGAATTGGTCCCGCCGAGCACCTCGTGGTGGGAGGCGGCGCCGGTCGAGGTTCCGGTCCGGTTGCGCAGCCATGGCAACGTGAGCACGGCGGGGCGGGCTTCTGCGGCGCCGGACCACAGTGCTTCACGGCAGTGGATGGCCCAGAAGCGACGCCGGGAGCAGGCTCAACTTCAGGAGGCGGTAAGCCGGTTCTCCGGACGCGGCGCTCTCACGATCTCTGCCATCGCTTCGCTCGATGCGACGGAGTTCGACCTGCTCCTGTCGCTGCTGGACACGGCGCTCAGCTCGCCCCCCTTGGCCGACGGGAGCCGCGTGGCGCCCACTTCGGATGGCCGGCTTCGCGTCCGGCTGACCCCTCCCCCTCCGTTGATGAGAGAGCTGGTGCGGCTGGAAGTGCCCACGGGTGAGCTCTTCTGTCTGGACTACCGCCTTGAAGTCGACGACCTGTTGACGGCAACACACCGGAGGGAGACGGCATGAATACGGCGCCCTCCGTCTTAGAACGGCAACGCTTGGCGGAACGAGCGACTGCGCTCCGGCACCTTCTCGCCCACCCGCTCACGTTGTCCGCGCATTGGCCGGATCTGTTCGTCGTCATTCTGCGGCACCGTGAATGGCTGACGTCCTGGTTCGCCGACCATCCGGGCTGGAAGTTGAGCGTGGAGCCGACGCTGGGGTTTGCCCGGCTCTACAAGGTCCCTGCCTCATCGGACGATACCCGCCCCGCTCGTCCTGAGAGCCGCGGCCCCTTCGACCGTCGGCGCTACACGCTGCTCTGTCTGACCCTGGCTGCGTTTGATGAGGTCGGTGCTCAAACGACGCTGGCCAACCTGGCTCGTCGGGTAGAGGAGCTCTCCCGCGAAGAAGCGGAGCTCACGGCCTTCGACCCCACTTCGGGCCCTGAACGACGCGCCTTTGTCGACGCGCTTCGGCTGCTGACGGAGCTGGGCGTGTTGCGGGTCCGCGATGGGGATGCGGACCGGTACGCGCAAACCTCCGAAGGTGACGCCCTGTTCGACGTGCAGGAACGGTTGCTCTCGCACCTGGTCTCGGCGCCGGTGCCTCCGGCCTTCGCGGGCGCGCCCAGGCGGCTGCTGCAAGAGGTGTGGCCAGAGACCGAAGAAGGCCAGCGGCTTCGTCACCGCCACCATGTGGTACGCCGTCTGCTGGAGGATCCGGTTCTGTACTTCCGAGACTTGGACCCAGCGACGTTCGACTGGTTGGATCACGGCCGCGCGTACCTCTATCGCGTGCTGGAGCAGGACGCGGGTTTCACGGTGGAGCGTCGCGCGGAGGGCTTGGCGGCGATCGATCCCTCGGGCGTCACGGCCGATACGTCCTTCCCTGACGGTGGCTCTACCTTGAAGCACGCGACCATCCTGCTGGCGGAGCAATTGACTCGGCTGCGCTGCAAAAGTGACCGAGTGGTCACGTTGGCGGAGGCGGTCACCCTCACGCGCAAGCTGCACCACGACTTCGGCGAGCTCTGCAATTGGAGCCGTCAGTACCCGAAGGACGACGAGGGCTGCGGACGACTCGCGTTTGATTCGCTCAAGCTGCTCGAATCCTTTGGCCTGGTTCGCCCCCAGGGTGACGGGTGGCAAGTGCGTCCGGCGATCGCGCGCTTCCGCCCGGGCACGCCCACCCGCCGCGCCAAGCCGCGCGCTTCTTCGAGGTCCGTATGAGTTCGTTTTCCAAGCTTCCTGTCGCTCAAGCTGCGCGCTGGCAATTGCTTCGCGCGGGCATTCAGAACGTCTGGGAGTACGACGACCAGCGCTTCGTTTTCACCGGTGGGCGCCTGCTGCTCAAGGGGCAGAACGCGTCCGGCAAGACCAAGGCGTTGGAGGTCCTGCTGCCATTCCTGCTCGACGCCAGTCTTCAGCCGACCAGGCTTGACCCCTTTGGCACCAACGCCCGCGCCATGCGCTGGAACTTGATCAACGAGTCCAACCCGGACACGACCATCAGCATTGGCTACGTCTGGGTGGAGCTGGGCCGCGTGCACGATGGCCAGCCGCAATACTGTACGCTGGGCGCGGGCTTGAAGGCGCGGCGGACGGCGACCTCGGTGGAGGATTGGTATTTCCTGACGCCCCAGCGGATAGACCAAGAGCTCTCGCTGTTCGACGCGAACCGCATCCCGCTGACCAAGCCGCAGCTCGCGACGGCTCTGGGAGACCGTGGGCAGCTCTTTGACCGCGGTGCGGACTACCGACGCAGCTTGAACGAGCACCTGTTCGGCTTGTCCGCGGACCAGTACTCCGCCCTCGTCGACGCGCTTCTTCAACTGCGCCGCCCGCAATTATCGAAGCAACTGGATCCACAGGAGCTGTCCAACATCCTCACGACCAGTCTTCCGCCTTTGGACGCAGGCGTGGTGGGTGCGCTGGCCGAAGGCTTCGAACGGTTGGACCGTCACCGCGCGGAGCGCGAGGAGTTTCACGGCTCGCTGCAAGGGCTGAGGCGGTTCCTGGGGATCTACCGCGGCTACGTTGCGTCGTTCGTCAAAGCCCGTACGCAGGAGCTGACCAAGGCGGAGAGCGCGTACCACGCGGCGCGGGCCGAGCGGCGATCGGCGCAAGAGCAGAAAGAGGCCGCGGACAGTCGACTCGCGCAGCTGCTCGCGGCGATCGAACAGCTCGAGAACGAAGGGCTCGCGCTGGAGGAACGGATTCGGACACTTCGTGCCTCGGAGGCTTTTCGAGGCCTGGATGCCCTGAGCGATGCGGAAGCCGCGGCGCGCAGGGCGGAGAGTACGGCGAGTCGTGCTCGAGCGGCGCTGAAGACGTCGCAGCAGAGTGCTACCCGTGCGCGGGACGCAGTGCAGCGGGCGGAGGCGGAGTCGGCAGAGGAAAAGACGACGCTGGAGCGGGCCAAGACGTCATCCCTGTCCGCCGCTCAGAGCGCGGCGCTGGAGCCGTCACACTCAGCAGGGCTGGCCGCGCTTGAAACGGGAGACCTGGCCGGCGCGGGCGCGGTGTTTACGAGCTCCTTGCGAATTCGCACGGAGGCAATCGCTGCTCTGCGGGCGCTGCAGAAGAAGGTCACGGAGGCGACCCAAGCCGTCGAGAAGGCCTGGGAACGCGTCACCTTCGCGGACGAAACGGTCAGCGATGCTCAGAACCGGCTTCAGCAGGCGGAGACCGTCGAGCAACGTGCTCGTCAGCGGCTTTTAGAAGACGTGGGGAGGTGGAGCGAAGGCTGCCGCCGGCTGAAGGTGGACCTTGAGGCGCTGCTGGAGCTGCTGCCTGAAGAGATGCGGCCGAGTCTTGCGCCTCTTATCCAGTTAGCCCGGGACACGCTGGAGGAGGTGCTTCGGTCCGCGAAGGCGGCGCACGCGCTCACCTTGGAGCAACAGCGGGCGCTGCGGTCGGAACGCGAACAGGTGGCGTCGTCGCAGCACCGTCCGCCTGCGGCTTCGGCGTGGCGCTCACCAAGGTCATTGGACCGGCTCGGCGCTCCGCTCTATCTGCTCTGCGACTTCAAGCCCGAGGTCTCCGCCGCGGACCGCGCGGGGCTGGAAGCGGCGCTCGAGGCGAGCGGCCTGCTCGACGCGTGGGTGATGCCGGACGGTCAGGTGCTGGACGCCAAGACGTTCGAAGCCTGGCTGTCACCCGCGCCAGTGACGGGTCCCACCGTGGCGGACGTCCTCTCCCCTGCGCTGGGCGCGCCGGTCAGTGAAGAGGTCATTCACCGCGTCTTGGGCTCTCTGGGTCTGACCTCGCCCGGCACGGAGAGCACGGGCTCCCACTGGGTGTCGGTCGACGGGCGCTTCGCGCTGGGGCCTCTGCGCGGTCAGAGCGGCAAGGCGCAGGCCGCGTTCGTAGGCGCGGCTGCTCGAGAACAAGCGCGGCTGCGTCGTCTGGCGGAGCTGGACGCGCAGCTGCTGGTGCTGGCGGAGACGTTGGAGACCCAGGCGCGAACTCTTGCTGAGGCGAGGGCGGAACGTGCTGCGTTGGAAGCAGAGATCGACGCCTTCCCGTCCGTGACGCCGCTGCAAAATGCCCAGGCCGCGGCGAAGGATCGAGCGGAGGAGCTGACGGCGGCCAAGGCGCGCAGGGACGAGCTCTTCGCGGCGTTTCAGAAGTGCGAGCTCCGACGTACCGAAGCGGCGGCTGCGCTGGATGGCAAAGCGGCGGAGACGAATCTGCGCGGCTGGGTGGACCGGCTGGATGACTTGCGGGAACGCACCGCCGACTACGGACGCACGACGGAGCGCTTGCAAGACATCGCTCGGCGCTGGCAGCGTTCGGTGGAGCACGAGGCCAAGGCCCGCTGGGAGCTGGCGGAGCAGGACCGGGAATTGACCGAGGTCCGTGAGAGCACTCAGCTGGCGGAGGGGGAAGCACTCCGGGCCCAGGCCCACGCGCAGACCTTGCGAGACGCGATGGGAAGCACCCGTGAGGAGTTGCTGGGTTCATTGCAGTCCTGGGAGGCGCGCCAGCGGAACGTGCAGCGTGAGGTGAAGTTCTCCCGAATGGAGGAAGCGGAGGCACGGCAGAGCGTGGGAGCCTTCGGGGCGCAAACCGCGAGCATGGAGGAGCAGGTTCAACGCTGCGAGCTGCTGCGCAAGGAGGTCGAAGTGCGCGTGCGTGAGACGGTTCGCAAGGGGCTCTACTCGCTGGCGGGAGTCGATCTGGGCGACGGCGTGCTGCCGGAGAGCGGCGTCCCGCGGATCGAGCATTGGAGCTACACGGATCTACTGGTGGCGATGCGCCGCGCGGATGAAGCCCTGGCCAAAGTGGATCCCTCCGATGCCGCTCGGGACAAAGCGTGGAACAAAGTGAACGAGGTTCACCAGGAGCTCGCCCGGTCCCTGCGACCCGAGGTGAGGGTCGTCGCGTCGCAGCTTGAAGGAATCACTCTCTATGAGGCGACCTTTAACAGCCGGCCGCTCTCGCTCCTGGAGCTGGCCACCGAGCTGGAGACTGACGTCACCACGCGTGACCGGTTGCTGGGGGACGAGGAACGAAAGCTCTTCGAGACATTCCTCAGCGGCGAGACGCACGAACACATTCGAGAACGGCTGCGTGAGGCCAGCGCCCTGGTCAAACGCATGAATGTGCAGCTTCACGCCCACCCC
>JBQTKE010000048.1:0-8110 GCA_052386435.1 Myxococcaceae bacterium | reverse complement strand
TGGTTTATCGGCATCTTGACCCCTGGCAACCGCGCGACTAACTTCCCCGGCTCCCGCGCCCCTAGCTCAGCTGGATAGAGCATCGGACTTCGAATCCGAGGGCCGGGGGTTCGAATCCCTCCGGGCGCGCAGTTTGAGAGGGGGAAGACGGTGCGTTGACACACCCAGCGCTGTCAGTTAGAAGCGCGCGCCTCGCTGAGCCAAACAGCGAGAAGTTGGACCGGGAGCGTAGCTCAATTGGCAGAGCAATGGACTCTTAATCCATAGGTTGTGGGTTCGATTCCCTCCGCTCTCATAATGGAATCAGCAGTTTTGGTCGGCAGGTTGACGCCGTGCGTTCGATGCCGTGGTGCCATTTGTGGGGCCACGGCATCGTTGTCTGTGGCTTGAGAGAGCCACAGGGCGAAGCCGACCGAGTACCTGGACAACTGGAAAGTACGGCTTCGTCCGGGTGGACAAGAAGGGCCGGCGCACGTTCATCATCCGCGTGCAGCGCGAAGGGAAGCGGCCGAAGATCTCTACCGGCGCCCACGATGAGAAGACCGCGCTGGAGGAGTACGAGCGCTGGATCCACGACCCTGATGGGTATCGACCGCGTGCGCTGGGTCCGACGGGTAGCCCCGGCAAGAAGCCGGTAGACCTCACCTGCGAGCTGGTCGATGAGTTCCTGGCGTGGAGCGCGAAGAAGGGTCACCACGGGAATGGCAACTCGGTCGGCCACATCGCCAACCAGCGCATCGCGATGGACTTCTGGATTTTCGTGACATCGACAGCCGCGAGGTGGATTTCGTCGTCGATCAACACCGTCGAGAAGGCGCGCGCGCTCAGTGCTCGTCGCCCGTTGGATGACGCCCACGACATGACGCCGTCGAGGCGTTTGAGCGCGAAGCGACTCGCAGTCTCCGTGCCCGTGGGCTCACGCGAAGCCGGCACACGCGACGACCCGGGGGACATTCAGGGACCGTGCCGCAACGGTGCCACCGCGGACGCCGGTATGATCAGCGTCGCTTGCGATCAGACGATCTCCAGCGCTTTGATTCGCTGATGCTCACCAAGGATCGCGAAGACGACGCTTCGGTGCGGTACCGGTTCGGACCGGGTGACACCGCGCCGGGGCTCCTGCAGCTGGACAAGGCGACCGGGGATGTGCACGTGCTGACGCCCGTTCCGGGTGACACCGACGAGCAGCTTTTTTTCGAGGCCGCGATGAAGGTCCGTGACTACTGGCGTGCGGGGCAGTTTCCGTAGACCGTCGTCGATGACGATCCAGAAGAGGGCTGGTCGATCGGCGCCCGGACGTCCTAATGACGTCCATCCGTCGGCCACAGTCGAAAGTTCTTACCTTCACGGGTCCCAAGTGTTCGAAAATGGCGTTCATCCACCGTCAGCACGTCCCGGGTCTTGTGTTCGGACGCCAGGACGACGAGCGGTGCGTCCGTCAGACCAAGCTCAAGTGACTCCCTACGCGCGCAGCCAGCGCCAGAACGCGCTGAAGCCAGGCGCCGTTCGGAAGCGGGCGGCCAAGAGCTGTTTCTTTCCGGCGCCCCCCACCTTGGGCAGCAATTCGTCGATCAGCGCGAGCGCTTCTTTTTTCTCTCCCGACTTCCGGAGCAGGCTCGAAAGCTCGACGGTGGCGGGGACGTTGATCGGATCCAATGAAACAGCCTGGCGCAGCAGACGAATGGCTTGCGGCCAATCCTGTTTGAAGCGCTGAAAGAACCGCTGCCCCTTCACCAGCGTCTTCACGGAGTCCGCCTTGTGCCCGAGCTTGAAGTGCAGCTTCGCGATGTTCTCCCAGAGCTCCGAGGAGCGTGGGAAGTAGACGGCAGCTTGGTGGTAGACGGCGATGCCTTTCTCCACGAAGCCTTTGTCGATGTGCGCCTGCGCGGCGATTACGAAGCTCTTCCACGCGTCCGTCAGCTGTTCCGTCTGTGCGAGCAACGGCGCGATCTTCCCGTGAATCGCCGCGTCGTTCGGATCCTGCGCGAGGATCTTCCGGTACTCATTGATGGCTTTGTTCTTCTTGCCCTTGCCACGCGCTTTCTCTGCGGCGGCGAGCACATGGCTTCGGTCGTAAGGTTTCTTGGAGAAGAACACCGGCGGGGAATTCTAGTGACCAGCGTTTTCTTTGCGAGGGTGCGCGCATGTGGCACCAGGGAGGTTTAAGGGACGACGACGCAGACCTGACCCTCTGGCAGCGCTTGCAGGCCGCGCTCGCGGAAGAGACCTAAGGGCACTTTCTCGAGTGGCGTGGAGGGAAGCGTCTCAAGCGCGTCATCCTCTAACAGCAACAGCTGAGGACGGATCCGTCGCTCCGACAACGCGTTCAGAAAGGCCACGATGCGGGCGCGACCATCCGCGCGGGTGTAGAGCGAACAGGCGCAATCGCCCCAGGCGATCTCGACGTAGGGCGCGCGAACGCGAAGATCCAATCCGTGCTCAGTCGCGAGTGCCTCGAGCGCGGCAGGTTCCGCATCGACCGCGGAGGCGAAGAGTCGGTAGCACATGGCCGGTTATGGAGTGTCCGCTCCCAGCAACTCGTGGAAGATCACCTCTGCGGCGCGCTCGAACAATTTGTGCGCGGCGATCACCCCGCCGCAGTGCAGCGGTTCGAGGGCGAAGGTCATGGCGCTCACTCGCGGGAGGACCTGCGCCCAGAACGAATCACCGGCAAGCAGGTGTTCGCGAATGAGCTCCGTCGTCCAGGGCACGAGCGCGGTGGGATCGGCGTCGCTGGGTGTGGTGAAGCAGTCGAGATCAAAGTCGAGCAGCACCGAGGAGGCTTGCGAGATCAGCGCGTGCGCGTCTTGTGTGAGCCTGTCTAACGAGGCGGCCCTGAAAATCCGGTGCGAACGGTCCTTGGTGTCGACCCAGGTGTCGCCGGTGAGGGCACCTCGAGGATTGCTGCGCGCGATCACCACCGCGTCTGAGATCAGTCCTGCATCCATCGCGGCCAGAATGTGATCGAGGTTGCGCGTGTCTAGTTGCCAGCGCGCGTACTCATCCAACACTTTGTGCCCCGCCCTCGCATCTGGGGCCGGGCCACGAGGAGGCACCAGATCGAAATGACGATCAAACGTGAGCAGGACGGATGGCGTGGATTGCGCGTGGAGGGCCCAGCACGAGAACGCCAAGCGGTGCGGCTCGAACAAGTACGCGTCGCAGTGTCCGTGACGGCCCTGCACCGAGAGGCGGGTGACGCCGGCCAGGCGAAGGTGAGGGGCTTCTTCGGGGGCGGACATGGACAGCGAAATACCCTATGACGCTTCGCCATGCGAATGACGGCCCTTCTGACCCTCGCGTTCTTCGCGTCCACGACCGCCATGGCTGACACCGCTTCCGACGAGTTCCTCACGCAGTACGCAGAGACCGGACGTTTCCTCTTCGGCCGGCCCAACACCGCCAAGCTCACCAGCGATGGGAAGGCGGTGCTTTTTCTCCGATCGCAACCCAAGTCGCCGGAGCAGCTTCTCTACGAGCTGGAGCTCTCCACGGGGAAGACGCGGGAGCTGCTGACGCCGGAGTTGGTCCTCAAGGGCGCGGTACAGACCTTGTCCGTCGCGGAGCGTGCGCGGCTGGAACGGATGCGGATCTCCGCGCGCGGAATCACCTCGTACGTTCTCTCAAAGGACAGTAAGCAGCTGGCGCTGACGCTCTCCGGTCGGCTCTACGTGGTGCAGCGCGCGAGTGGGAAGGTGCTCGCTGTGAGAGCGGGTGAGGGCGTGTTGGATCCGCAGTTCTCGCCGGACGGAAGGTTGATCGCCTACGTGCGCGATCACGAGCTTCACGTCGTCGCGCTCAAGGAGAACGCGAGCAAACAGGTGACGAAGGGCGGCTCCCCTTTGCTCACCCACGGACTCCCCGAGTTCGTCGCGCAAGAAGAGATGGGCCGCTTCGCCGGCTACTGGTGGTCGCCTGATTCGAAGTCGCTCGCGTTTGAGGAAGCGGACACCAGTGGCGTGGAACAACTGGCGATCGTGGACGTGATGAAACCGGAGAAGGGATCAGACCTGTTCAGCTACCCACGACCCGGCAAGACCAACGCGAGGGTGAAGTTAGGTGTCGTCGCCGCAAGTGGCGGCGCGGTGAAGTGGGTGAAGTGGGACGACGCGAAGTATCCCTATCTCGCCACGGTGCGCTGGTCGAAGAACGCGCCGCTGACAGTCTTGGTTCAGGCGCGGTCACAGCAAGAGCAGCTCCTGCTGGCCGTGGACGAGGAGACGGGGAAGACGCGAACGCTGCTCGAAGAAAAGGATCAGGCTTGGCTCAACCTCGATCAGGATTTTCCGGAGTGGTTGCCGGACGGGAAATCTTTCTTCTGGCGGACCGAGCGCAACGGCGGGCCGGAGATCGAAGAGCGCTCTAAGACGGGCGTGCTCGTGAAGAGCTGGGTGAAGCCGGAGGCAGGGCTGGGCTCGTACGCGGGCTTCGATGCCAAGAGCAAGACGCTCTACTTCACGGGAAGCCCCAACCCCACCGAGCAGATGCTGCACCGGGTTCGTGAAGGCGAGAAGCCAGAGCGGCTGAGCAAAGAACCGTCGTGGGAGGAGGCGATCGTCTCCGACGAAGGTGGCCTGCTGCTCGTTCACAGCACCAACCTGACCCGACTGCCGGGATATCGCGTGCTCAATGCAGAGCTCAAAGAGCTGGCGGAGCTTCCGTCTGTTGGACTCGAACCGCCCTTCAAGCCGCGCGTCGAGATTCAGAAAGTAGGGCAGGGGGACGGCTTCTACGCATCGGTCATTCGGCCGCGGCAGCTCCCTGCGGGCAAGAAGCTCCCCGTGCTGGTTGAGGTGTACGGCGGTCCTCACCATCAAGAGGTGAAGCACACGTTCCGCGAGTACCTGCTGTCGCAGTGGTACGCGGATCAAGGCTACGTCGTGGTGAAGATTGATGGCCGTGGCACACCGCGCCGCGGGCGAGTGTGGGAGCGCGCCATTCGCGGAGACTTCGCGACCAATGCGGTCGCGGATCAGGTCGCGGGACTTCAGGCGGTGGCTGCGAAGCTTCCAGAGGCGGACCTCAACCGCGTCGGCATTCAGGGCTGGTCGTTCGGCGGTTACATGTCTGCGCTCGCGGTTTTGCGGCGGCCGGATGTGTTTCACGTGGGCGTCGCAGGAGCGCCGGTTGTGGATTGGCTCGACTACGACACGCACTACACCGAGCGGTATCTCGGCGTTCCCGAGGGGACGGCGAGTCCCGCGTATCAGGTCAGCTCACTGCTCACGTACGCGAAGGATTTGAATCGGCCGCTGCTGATTGTTCACGGCACCGCGGATGACAACGTCTACTTCTTTCACTCGCTCAAGCTGTCGGATGCGTTGTTCCGAGCGGGGAAGAGGCATGAGCTGCTCGCGCTGTCAGGGCTGACGCATATGGTTCCGGATCCGCTTGTGACGGTGAGGTTGCATCAGAGGATTGCGGACGAGTTTGGACGGGCGCTGAAGTGAGATGTCAGGCTGAGGTGGTATCGAAGGATTGAGGAGGTAAGCCGTCACGTGTTCCCGCCTCCCGCCTCCCGTCTCCGAATCCGCAAGCCCGAACGCGCAAGCGAACGCGATCGAGCGCAGCGCCGGAAACGGACACTCGGCCCACGAGACCGGAACCACGCTCGACGGAGAAGCGCGGTGGAGACGGGCACAGCCCACGAGAAAGGGTCCGCCCCCCTCGAGGAACGGACCCTCTCTTGAGAAACTGGATCTAAATCAGATCGGCTTCACGTTCGCGGCCTGCAGTCCCTTCGGACCACGGGTCACGTCGAACGAAACCTTCTGCCCTTCGGCGAGGCTGCGGAAGCCATCCGCTTGAATCGCGGTGTGGTGACAGAACACGTCTTCACCCCCGCCGTCTTGGGTGATGAAGCCGAAGCCCTTCGCGTCGTTGAACCACTTCACGGTACCGGTTGCCATGCTTGTTTCCTTGTTCGTCTCAGGCGGCCGAAAGAGTCGCCGGAAATCGCGTGCGGCGTCAGGTCCGTCCGCGACGGCCACCGGTTTTAGGAGACGGTGACAACAGAAGTCTAGGTCGTCTTTTCACTTCTGTTGCTGTTCCCGTCGTGTCGGTGAAGGTCAGACCTCCAGCAGCAGCCGCTGCGGATCTTCGATGCAGTCCTTGATGCGAACCAGGAACTGCACTGCTTCGCGTCCGTCGATGAGCCGGTGATCGTACGAGAGCGCGAGGTACATCATCGGCCGCGCGACAACGGCGCCGTCTCGAACCACGGCGCGCTCGGTGATGTTATGCAGGCCCAGGATTCCCACCTGCGGCGGATTGAGAATCGGCGTGGACATCATCGAGCCGAAGATTCCGCCGTTGGAGATGGTGAATGTTCCGCCCTGGAGATCCGTCAGCGCCAACTTGTCGTTGCGTGCCTTCAGCGCCAGCTCGGAGATCTGTTTCTCAATCTCCGCCATGCTCAGACGATCCGCGTCGCGCAGTACCGGGACGACCAGACCGCGGCTGCCGGAGACCGCCACGCCAATGTCGTAGTAGTGCTTGAAGACAACGTCTTCGCCTTCGATCTCCGCGTTCACCATGGGGAACGCTTTGAGCGCTTCAATCGCTGCGCGCACGAAGAAGCTCATGAACCCCAGCTTCACGCCGTGCTTCTTCTCAAACCGTTCAGCGTGCTGCTTGCGCAGCGCCATCACCGCGCCCATGTCGGCTTCGTTGAACGTGGTGAGGATGGCTGCGGTGGACTGGGCTTGGAGCAAGCGCTCTGCCACGCGACGGCGCAGCGGCGTCATCTTCACCCGCTCTTCACGCTCGGCCTTCGTCCGGGGAAGCGCCAAGCCGGAGGTCGCCGCGGGACCCGGCAGGGCGACCGGCGCGCGGACGGGACCTGAGTCCATCGCGCCCAGCACGTCCTGCTTGTAGATCTTCCCGCCCGGCCCGGTGCCTTGGATCTTCTTGGGATCCAACCCCTTGTCCTCCATCAGGCGCGACGCCACCGGCGTGGCGTGCGCCGCGCGGCTCGACTCCGCGTTCGAGGGAGGCGGTCCGGAAGGAGAGGCCTTCAGCGGCGTGGTCGACGGCAACGGCGTGGCCATCAACGCTGGCGGCGTCGCCGAGACTGCGGTCGTTCCCGCGGCGCCCTTCGCTCCCGCGAGGATGCTGCCCAGCACCTCGCCCACCTTCACGCGGTCGCCTTCCTTGCGCGAGATGTTCTCCAGCGATCCACCCGCTGGCGCGGGCACATCGATGGTGACCTTGTCCGTCTCCAGAACCACCAGTGGCTCGTCAGCGGACACAGTCTCGCCGACCTTCTTGTGCCACTTGCCGACGACGGCCTCACTGATGGACTCGCCCAGCTGCGGAACCGTCAGCTCAACGCCCATGCTTCACCCCTCCGTGGAGTGCTTGCTCCACGATCATTTGTTGTTCAGCCTCATGCACCTTGTCGAAACCGGTGGCCGGGCTCGCGCTGGCCGTCCGTCCGACGTACTCGATTGTCGGTTTCCCTGAAAGACCGGAGAGCAGGTCATTCAAGAGCGGGATCATGTAGCGCCACGCGCCCATGTTCCACGGCTCCTCTTGCACCCAGACGATCTGGGCGAGCTTGGGCATTCCTTTGATCAGCTCCTCCAGCTCCTCTTTGGGGAACGGGTAGAGCTGCTCGAGCCGAGCAATGCCGGTGGTCCACTCTTTGCGCGCATCGCGTTCGGCGGCGATGTCGAAGAAAACCTTACCGCTGCACAGGAGGAGCCGAGTGACGTTCTTCTTATCGACCTCCGCGCGATCCCACATCAGGCGTTGGAACTTGCCGCGGGTCAGCTCGGCCAGCTCCGACTTGGCCTCCGCCTTGCGCAGCCCGCTCTTGGGCGACATCACGACCAGTGGCTTGCGCAGCGGCCGTACCATCTGCCGCCGCAGCAGGTGGAAGATCTGCGCGGGGGTGGTGGGATAGCAGACCTGCATGTTGTCTTCGCCGCACATCCCCAAGAACCGTTCCAGACGCGCGCTGGAGTGCTCCGGCCCCTGACCTTCGTAGCCGTGCGGGAGGAGCATGGTGAGCCCGGAGAGGCGCTTCCACTTCACCTCACCGGCGCTGATGAAAGGGTCGATGATCACCTGCGCGCCTTTAGAGAAGTCACCGAACTGTGCTTCACAG